>JAUWPM010000063.1 GCA_030611585.1 Methanosarcinales archaeon
ACCATGTAAATGAAGATATGGTGAACGTCCCTGAAAATCGTGTAGTGAAGGAGATAAAGAAACGCAGATGTCATGATCAAGAATACGCCTAAGAGAATCTCCCAGCTAAGAAAACGTTTCATGACTCATCACTCTTATCTATTCTATACACTACCCTCTAAAACTTATCATATTAAAATTTCGCATTGAAGCGTTATCGGATTGGATTCCTTGGGGTTAGAACGTGAATCATGCATAGTCTTATTAGAATAGCTTCCCCCTGTTCATTATCTCGTTCGGATCCAGAATACGAAGATACTTCTTCCAGACATCGGCGAGATACCCTATTCTATCCGCCGTCGGCCCTATTATCCCCGCATAAGGTCTGAACCACCCGTAAATGCCCAAATCCAGCAATCTATGGAATTGCTTCTCATTGTAATTCCGCAACTTCTCGCCGAATCCTAAGTCGCCGCCGTCGTAGAATATATCCAGCTCGAAATAGCAGAGCTGCCCGTGGAAACTGTAAATCGGATTGATATAGAAATGAATGTGGTCCTGCGGGATTCCAACTTCCAACGCCGTCTTTTCGTGCACCTCGTAATACTTCGCAGCCAGCGTCAAAGGTCCGTAGAGACCGATGCAATGATAATTACCACGCAAGCCGAAGACCATGCAGCTCTTCTCCGCACCGCCTAAGCTCTCCTCCTCGAACGTCCTCTTGAACTCCTCCGGGAATTCCAATACCGTTCCGCCGGATTCCGTTATGTATTCCTGCACTAACTTGTCCTTCGCCTCGAATATCCCGTCCACGCCTTCCACCAGCACGCACAAAACGAACTTCGGCAGCTTCTCGTAGGGGTAATCGAAAGTGCCGCAGATGCCTTTCAGCCAGCTCTGATTGTCCACTAACCGGATGCTCGCAGCCAGTTCGTCGTGCATCAAATTGTAAATGATCTTCCTCGGCGTGCCGGCATCGTCAAAGCCGACGAAGTACTCCTTTCGGTTGTCGTACAGCCGGTAAAGCTTCGCGGTCAGTTCGGTCACCACGCCGCACGTACCTGGATGCGCGCAGAACACACCCGTGAAGTCGGGACCCACACCGTATCGGAAATACGGCATCTCAGAAAGCGACCTCGATCCCGTCTTTATTGTCTCCCCGTTCGGAAGAACCATCTCGTACGACAACGTGTGGTCGTGACCGTCCACCGCCGAAGTTTGATATATCCCACGCAAATAATAATTCGCCAGTACGCTTGCCGTAAGCGGCGCATCCGGGAATGCTGGTCTGAGCTTGTATTTCTTCGTCTTCTCAAGCAGCATCCCGAAGGTTACACCCGGCTCTACGGTCGCAGTCTTCATCTCCGGATTTATCTCTACGATTCGGTTCATCCGCGACAGATCCAGCAGAATACTGCGCTCGTGGACTGGAATGGTCAATCCCCTTACGTTTATGCCTGTGCTGTAAGGAATCACAGGTATTTTCTCATTATTCGCGAACGTCAAAACACGCCGCACTTCCTCTTTGTTCGCGGGTCGCACGATGTACGCGGGATTCTTCGCGGGTACGAAGTGCCAGTGCTGGTCTCGTGAATAAGAAGCGCAGATCGCCTGGTCGTCAGTCGCATTCTCTTCTCCCACTATCGCCTGCAATTCCTTTACGAACTTCGATAAAGATTGAGTCATTTTCATTATCCCTCCAAACTCCTGTTTACAAGTTCCACAATGTCGTACACTTCCGTCCCTTTCCCCTCCTTATCTGCCGCTTCCTTCAAGTTCCTTTTACAGAACGGGCACGCACTCACGAGCGCTTTGGCACCAGCTTCTTTCGCCTCTTTCAGCCGTTCCGTGGCACTCCACAATGCGAACTCGTCATAAGCGGATTTAACACCACCGCCAGAGCCGCAGCACCATGCCTCCTCGCGCTCACGCTTCATCTTCTTTATATCTGCTACGGTGCTCAAAACCGCTCTCGGCTCGTCGTAAATGCCCAGATCCCTGCCCAGATGACAGGGGTCGTGGTACGCCACTTCCAGTCCCTGCTTCTTCACCTTCATGCCGCCCAGTCGCGTTAAGAACTGCGTAGAATGCAGTAGCTCGACGCCCATATCGGGATAATTCTTCTCGAACGTCATCAAACACCCAGGACAGGTGAAAACAACGGTCTTCGCACCGCTCCTTTTTATCTCTTCGATGTTGTGCTCCATAAGCTCCTTCGCAGCTTCTACCTGTCCAGTTCTGAGTAAAACCGATCCGCAGCACCATTCCTCATTCATTACCCGATATTTTATCCCCAGCTTGTCAAATATCTGCAGCATGGCGTCTGCGATCTCCGGCACCCGGTATCGAGCGGTACAGCCGATGTAATAGAGAACATCCGCATTTCCGTCGGGCGATTTCGCTTTATACTCGTATTTCTCGCCGTACGCATTCCTCGTCTCTTTTATCTTCTCCGCAATGTTTTTATGAACGTCAAGAGCCCACCCTTTCTTCACCAGCTCTGCCCTCATCTCCTCAAACAGTTCCGGCAGCCTCAGCTCTACGCTTGTTATCTGCTTGCATCTCTCATAGCACGCTCCGCATAGCGTACACGCATAGACGGATTTCAGCAAACCTTCTGAAGGCTCCGTTATCTCACCGTCCAGTATCTCCCTGAATATCTCCATCCGTCCGGGTGCGTAGAATGCCTGATAGCCGTAGAACTGCCCGCTGGGGCATAAAGGCAGCCATTCTGCATTCGGGTGAAAACTCGAAATGCTGCATAATTTGCACTTTACACAATGATGTATTGCACTTAAAATCTCATCTTTCCTTTCCTGTTCCATAGCTTCTTACTCTTCCCCTTTTCTTTATTTATTTCTGATGTTCGTTCTATTTCGTATAAGGTAGTTTCGATTCTTATTCCTCCTTACCCACGGCAGTCATGTAAACCACGCCCTCCTCTACGCCATCAACGCCTATTAACGCGTTTACCTCGTCATCGTAGAGCGCGCCAATCTGGCAACTGCCGAGATTCAGCGCAACGGCAGCTAACGCCACGTTCTGTGCGATGTGCCCGGCATCCAGATAGACGTAGCGGTAGGCTCGCTGTTCGTATTTCCACCGCGACCGTTCGAACACGGCAGTCCAGATGAAGATTACGTTCGCATGGTACGCCATCTCCTGATCGAGCGCAGCCTGAGCAACCGAGAGCCGAAGATCGCCCGCTCGTAACTGCTCTAACTCGTGCTTATCCACCGCATAGTGATAGACACCAGGTTCAACGTCCGCGACGGAATTAACCACGAGATACGTTTCGACTGGATACAGTGCGCCGGCGGATGGTGCGGTTCTGAATCCTGATTCGTGATTGGTAATTCCCTGCGCTGCCCACAGCAGTTGCGACAGCTCCGATTTTGTCATTGGCTCGTCTTTGAAGTGCCGAACGCTCCGACGACTACGTAAAACCTCCCACAGCGACGCTCCACCTTCGAGGTTCGGAGGTTCGAGCTGCACCTTTGGCGCCGCGGGATACCGTTTATACGACTCAGGCTTGCTCGCCCAATCTAAGTGCCACGCGGGAAGACGTCCACGATGATACTTCGTCTCTTGCTGGAATCTGTCACCAATTTCTTCTTTCTTACCTTCCTTGTTCATATTCTAATCCCCTCGCTATGCTTTGAGTTCTTCAACGATCTCTTCTATCGTAGCCGCATCAGTCTCTTCAAACTCCACATACGCATCTTCCAGAACATAAAACGCACTCTTTTGTGCAATGCTCTCCTTGGTAATCAGTTTATCTATCTTATTGGTAACCAAGAGCTCAGCAGCTTTAAGCCCCTTCCTTCTTTCTAACGCAAAATAGGGATTCTTTATGAATCGCATATCCGTCAGCTCGTTATCCGCTGTTCGCAGATCAATATCAAAGAGGCAGAAGTACTCCGCCGCCCCGAAATGTCCTGAGACTTTGGAACTTAGACCTTTATTCTCTGTGCAGGGGACTGCATAACGCATAAACTCCTTCTCCTCAGGCTCCATGTGTACGAGTACCCGATCTACATTCTTTATCTCTGATTTAATTTGCTCTTCGATCTTATCACTCAGTTGATGCGCCCGTTCAAGGTCTTTGAGGTTCGTTTCTATCTCCAGTTCGATAAACATGAATTTACCAGAGCTTCTCGCTTTCAGAGAGCGTATCTTCCTGACACCGTAAGTTCCGGATGCAACCTCTCTTATTCTGTTAAGCCCCTCATAGCTAATGGATGCGTCCAGTAGAACTTTTATTGCATCTTTTAATATTTCGTAGCCCGCCCGGAAGACGAATACCGAGACCAGAATACCTGCAATCGCATCAAGAGAAGAGAACCCAAAGTAGTAGCCCAGCAGCCCTAAGAGTACGGCAGTGGAAGCGTACGTATCCGCTTGCGTATGCTTCCCGTCGGCAATTAAGCTGGGTGAATTTAGCTCTCGTCCAACCTTGAGTTTATACCTGCTTAAAAGCACGGTGAACACCAAAGACGTCAGCGCGGCTGCGATTGCAAACGGCAGATTTGTCAATACAACCGTTCCGAACTTTTCGACCGAGGTGAGTATGATCTCATAGCCCGCATAAAAGATCGCGAGTGCGAGGAAAAGACTCACTATATTCTCAGCCTTATAAAAGCCGTAAGGAAACGCCTTTGTAGGCTTACGACCTGAGATCTTAAGACCTATAAGCACTCCAACGGAACTGATAACGTCAGTAACCGAGTGAATAGCATCAGCAGTCAGGGCGATACTTCCCGAGAGAACGCCAAAGAAATATTTTATGACGGCGAGAAAGGCGGTTACTCCTATTGACACCAAAGCGGCTTTTTTATCTCGCTCTAAATGGATCATTGTGTGTGTATTCTTACAGTACGGTAACCATAATAGAATTGTGCTATTGCTACGCCACTCTACTCTACGCCTTCCCTTTTGTCAACTGCTCCACCGCCTTTTCCGTAGCGTCAATCATAACATCGCGATGCAGCGACACGCAGGGATCAAAGCTCTTCTCCATCCTACTCAATTCCTTCGCGGTCATTCCCATCCTTATCGCATTGCAGAGTCCGTCTATCCGATCCGCAACCATCTCCTCGGAAATTATCTGCGCGCCTATCAACCGCTCGGAATACGCATCGAAGAGCAATTTCACTGCCATTGACTTCCGTCCCGGATAGAATCGTGCCTTCGTAGGCTTATCTTTCTTGCCACTTACTACTCGTATCCCACAGCGTTCCGCGGTTGCCGCTGTAATTCCTACGGAACCAACTTGTAAATTGGCAATCGCCGCGATCGCGGGACTCAAAGCGGGTTCAAGCGGGTAGCTGACGCCCAGAATGTTATTGACGATCACTTTAGCCTGCACCAACGCGGACGATGCGAATTGACTCAGCCGCGGGCGAAGCGTAATGGCGTCTAAGACCTCAACGCAGTCGCCAACCGCATAGACGTTGTCTATGTACGCGCCACCTTTCTTGACGTGTAAAAACTGGTCCGTAACGATCCCTCCGGTCGCCCCTATTTTGATACCCGCATCTTTCGCTAAATCGGCATTCGGGAGCATCCCCTTCGAGATCACGACTATATCCGCGGGAATCCCCTCGCCTTCTACCACTACCGATTTCACTGTCCCGCCATCGCCTTTTAGTGCGTCTACCGATTTGCCAGTGACGAACGTTGCTCCCTCTTTCTCCAGCCTTTCACGAACTATCGTGCCCATATCGGGATCCAAACTGCTGGATAGTGGCGTTGGATGCCCGGCTATGAGAGTCGTCTTCAAGCCTTTCTTCATAAAAGCAAGCGCTACTTGCAGTCCAATCGTACCACAGCCGAGAACCACTGCATTCTTCGCATCCTGAGCGTTCATAGCCGCAGCGATCTTCTCGCCGTCTTCTACCGTGCTCATCGTAAAAACGCCGTTTAGGTCTGCTCCTTCGATCGCAGGGATACGGGGCTTTCTTCCCGTCCCGATCACTAAATAGTCGTATTTCAGCTCATCGCCCGTACTCAGACTCACGGTGCTCTGCTCCACGTTTATGCCCGTTGCTTCGGTCTCCGCGCGATAGTCAATGCCATGACCAACGAACATCTCCGGCGGGTCTATCTCCGCAACGTCCTTCATGGGGAAAACGCCCTGCAATGCAAAGGGCACTGCGCAAATAGACGCGGAACCGCCCTTATCCTTCTTCACAAGCGTTATGTCAAACTGCTTGAGCACTTCCGCGCCCTTTTTGAATATCGCTTCCAGCGTGTACGTCCCCGCATCACCACCACCAATTATCACTATTTTTCGTGCCATTTTCATCGTCTTTACGTCCGTAATGCACACATAAAAAATTTTCTATAATTCGCCCTCGTAGAAAAAGCATTTACAGCAATATTTTCTTCTTGAAAAAGAAGAGATCGTGTAACAATGAGTCCCGTAGGTGACGCTCGCGCTGCTAAAGTGCGGTTTCAGTGCGCTGAAGCGATCGTGGAGATCGAGGGCGACCTCGTGCATAAACGGAGAATAGAGAAGCGATACCGGGTAAAGGAGATAGACGAGCGAATAAGGAGAGAAAGAACGAAGAGCGAAGCGAAATTAATCTCGGAAGCGAGACGAAAAGGCGTGCCCACGCCCATCATCTTTGACGTCAATGACTACGAACTGGTGATGGAGAAGATAGAGGGGGATCTCGCACGGGAGGTGATTAACGAGGACATAAGCGAGCGAATAGGCGAGTTCGTTGGCATCGTGCACAAAAGCGGGATCGTTCATGGTGATTTAACCACGTCCAATATCATCGTAGGGGCGGATGACCGCATCTACTTTATAGATTTCGGGTTGTCATTTATCGAATTGAGCACGGAAGCACGGGGCGTAGACGTTCATGTATTTTTTCAAAGCCTTGAAGGCACGCACGAATCCTACGGGCAATTGAAAGAGTCATTTATCACAGGCTATAAGCGTACGTTTCCACAGGCAGCGCAAGTGTTGAAAAGAGCAGAGGAAATAGAGCGCAGAGGGCGGTATGTAGAACGATAATATATTTTTATTTTAAACTCCATTGCTTATAATCTACCTCTTTGATATTTAAGTGGCTTACTCTATGAAAGCCCTAGCCACTCCACACTCGGAATAAATTCCGAGGCATCATTGGTGGTTGGACTTACCTTTTCTTTCCGGCATCTTTTACTTTTATTTTAAGTGTTTTTGCATATGCCGGTTTCGGTATAAATGAAGTTCCGCGTAGCCGAATTTGGACGGAGCGTAGCGTAGTCTTTTTCACCGTGTTAGGCGACGTTGGTCTCCCTCTTTGAAATTGCATTTTTAAGAACCTTTAATACATATTCTCCTATAGCGACAACAAATTTAATGTAAATATCTTCATCAACTAACTTTATTGATTTGCTAAACTTAAGAGTCTCATCGTAATCTGTGTCAGAATGTGCAGCCTCTTTATGTCTCACAGATTTTATTAGTTGGCGGATAGTAATTTTCCGATTGAATAAATCTTGGTCAAGCCATTCTTTGAGTTCAATGGGTTGCCTACGTTCGTCAAATACCTCTTCTATTCTTGACCCGCCTTTGCCGTTAAATCTAACCATAGCAGGCATTTGGAAAACTAAACCTTCTTTAATTGAATGCCCGAATTTCCTTTTCCATTCTTCATCCTCTTCTTTTGTTATGTAACCCAGCAAGGGATGAAGCTTTACATCCTGAAGAACTCTGGGAACTAGAGGCTTTTTATCGCAAAGGAGTAGCCATAATTGTACAGCTATAACTCTGTAGGCAGATATATTCCCTTCGTGAAATAATCTGATATTGCCCTCAAGATTATTCATTGAATGCTCTAGGTCATTTATAGCTTTATCGGTGTTCATATGAGGCCCCAAAAGCCCCAGCCTCGCCACCCCGGATTGAAATCCGAGGCATCCGCTTTGTCGCATACCGCTCATTCCACATACTCCTTTTCTAACCAGCCGCAGATTAAACAGGCTATCCCAACAATAGCGCAAACCATCGAAAGAAATTCATACATAGCCTCTATGGAATGGGATGCTAACATAGCAAACAACATAAAAAGCACTCCGAGCGCAAACCATTGTTTTTTGTTCATCTATCGCTCATCTCCTATCGCTTTTTCTACTTCCTCTTTTAGTTTCATGATTTGCTCCTCAGGCAATACGTATTCTATGTGTATGCATATTTCAGGGCGCGTATATTGTTTATTTGCTTCTATCACCAACCCTTTTAACGTGTATGTCACAGTACCATCTAGCGTCCACTTCCTTAAGTTAGCACATCGCCCCTTTATCGGAAACCGCACCCTAATAGTTCCATCCTCGCCTTCACGCAAAAAGTCGAGTTCTATATTTGTTTCTTTTGTTTTTACTTTGCTATTCCACTCATCACGTAGCTTATGATTATCAAAAAGGCAACCTATCACCAATTCCTCTGGTTCAAAGTAATAATACGTTCTATTTATTACCCGCATATAGAACTGGAGATAGGGAACGCCCTTTATATTCTGTACTATATCTTTGTATGGATGTAATATACCCCAATCGGGGTTCTTCTCAACTGTAATTGCCTTGTCTACTGCTTTTGGTAGTTCCACATGTTCTGCAAGCTTATCATATTGTTTCGTCCTCTTTGTATAACTCCGTTCATAGAGTAATAATAGGAATAAAGTAAAAAACCAGACTGCTGCTAAAAGCCAGAAACTATCAATCTTCGTTAAAAAAGGCGAAAACATTTTAATTCCCCCCCAAAGAAACTTTGTGAATGCCATAACACCTAAAATAATCGTTATAATAATGGCTAATTTCCCCAATACGCCAAAATCTACTTTTTCTATTATCTTTTTTTGCATCTTCAAATCCAAGTCACTATACCCCGTACTTAAGTACAGGGCCTGCCCTTAAGCACGAGTGCCTATGTCTTAAACTACGGATACGTTTAGGGTATATATAAGCTTTTCGATTTTTTTCGAGAGATCTTGACTCGCATGGTATTTTTATGATTCCCGTACAACTACTTCAATTTCTTTCTAACCGGTTCCAGCACCTCATTCAAACAGCTTGAAGTGGTATTTTTCAAATCTGACGGATGTAACTTCCCCTGTACATAATCGAGTTCGAGATTCTCATAGCTCTCGTAACTGACATTTCCACCGTATTTATCACTCCTTTCTATCGTCACTTCGCCACTCTGTTCGGGACTCGGGAATATCGTATGCTTAAAAATCTGCAGTATCGGATTGCCCTCCGCGATTTTAGGGGGACAAAAAGCACTCATTAGCTTCTGTTCCACGCTCTCTTCAGGCTCGTCCACCGCTATATAATTTCTCAGGGATGAGGACATCTTATCGCCATCTAACCCTATTAATAGCGGAGTATGAATACAGATAGGAGCTTTAAATCCCAGTTTCGGGAGGTTATCCCGTGCGAGCATGTGTATCTTCCGCTGGTCAATCCCGCCTACGGCAACGTCTATATTGAGGTACGCAATATCCACCGCTTGCATCAACGGATAGATCGCTTGAGAGACTTTCCGGTCTTCCGTGCTGCGTGAGACCTCATCCATGCTTCTTCGCGCTCGCTTTTCCGTCGTTATCGTTGCAAGCCGTAATACATTCATCATATATTCTTCGTCCATTTGATACGACGATCCATAAATGAACTCGGTCTCTTCGCTCAACCCCGACGCTGCAAAGCATCGCTGGTTGTACTCTGCCGTCTCCCTTATCTGTTCAAAACTCCCCTTCTCATTCAGATACGCGTGCAGATCCGCGAGCAGCACGATAATATGAAAGCCAATACGCTGCAGCTCCCGCAAGGTGTTTAGTATAGGCAAATGCCCGATGTGCACACTCCCACTCGGCTCAAATCCTACATACGCTCTTGGCTGCCTTTTTGATTTTGACTTCAAAACCTTTTCTAATTCTCCCCTTGTTATTATCTCCTCCACGTTCATTTCTAAAATCTTCAGTGGTTCGCTGTCTTTCATTCTCGTCTCACTCCATCCTTTTTAGGAAAAGCGTTGATAAAAACTTTTTTTATTGTATATAAAGTATAACTGCCGTAATTCTCTTTAAGACACAGATTAACACACAACTTTTTTACCTTCGGTAAAAACCTTGACTAAAATATTCCTGATGTTTTTCTTTTAGCACAGGTTTTCTTTTTGTAAAAAAGAAAAAGTGTTGTGTCAACAATTTAGGTTTT
>JAUWPM010000026.1 GCA_030611585.1 Methanosarcinales archaeon
GTTAGTGTCTCACGGGGACTATACGCCACAAAGACTACAACGAAGATCAGTAAAGCGATAAGTGCCCCGCCAACGATATACGTCTTCTTTTTCATTGTATATAAAGTATAACTGCCTTCTCTTTAAGACACAGATTTACACTGATTTACGCGGATTTATTTAGGTTGAAGAAACTTCCTTCTATTTAAGACACCGATTTACACACAACTTTTTTACCTTCGGTAAAAACATTAACTAAAATATTCCTGATGTTTTTCTTTTAGCACAGGTTTTTTTTTTGTAAAAAAGAAAAAGTGTTGTGTCAACAATCTATGTTTTCTTGTTCAGTCACACGCTCGGCTTACGCTTAAAATCGCGATCATTGCGCAGATTATAAAATAGCACGAGTGGTATACTCAGCATACCAATGAACACGTGTACGCCTGATTCCCCCGTACGGATAAAGGTAATTACGAACATACCAGTTGCAAAAATGCCCGTTAATACGAATGCGGAAATCAAATACGAGAATAGTTTCTCGCGAAACGTAAAGTCCTCTATTTCTCTAAATCCAAACCCTTTACGGCTCTCAGCCAATGTACGACGCCGATGATAGATCATTCTAATTGAGTCCATAGCTATCGCACTCAGCCACGCACAACCCACAAGCATTAGGATGGCGAGCGGTATTACATAGTGATTCTGAGTGAAGAAATACAGGAGTATAACATAAACGGGAATGAATAACGGTCGCAAATACTTCTCACGTTTCGTTAGGTCGCCAGAGAGCCCGAATTTTTTACGCGCTTGATACACAAACACCTCTTCAAATGCCGCTAAAAATTCTTTCTCTTTCACCATTGTCACCTTTTCTATAATCAACTGTCAGGTATTTATATGCTACTCACTGCTCTCCCTCCTTTTCGATTTCAAATTTCTTCTTCAGGGCATCTGATATTTCGCCGTCTTCTACTATCAGAGCGCCTTGATAGCCACAATCCCGGCATACGTAGATCTCGCCAAGCCACGGCTCGTAGTTCAGGTTTTTAGAGCCGCAACGCGGGCAGAATTTCGACATTTTTCTGTTTACTTTAATCCAGACGCCAGATCCATCAATACCGCTCTCGGATCTTTCGCCTTCACGACACCGGAAGCCAGCAGCACGCCATCAGCACCCAACTCAAGCGCAGCTCTTACGTCCTCGCCGTTGGTCACGCCGGCACCGCACAGCACCACGCAGTTCTCATTCACGCGCTTCACTTCCTTCACAGTATCCTCTACGATCGCCGGATCCACTTTTGATACTGACCTGCCGGTTCCTATCAGTTCCGGCGGTTCAACTGCAACTGCATACGGCTTCAGTTCTGCAACTGCGGTACTCACTGCAATATTATTCGTGCACACAATCGTTAGCAGGTTAAGGCTCGCTGCTTTTGTAATGATAAAGTCTATATCCGCAATCTTCAGCCGATGCTCAGAATGATTCACCAATGTCCCTATTGCACCCGCGTCCTTTACGGATTCCAGGGTTACGAATCCGGTTCGACTGCCGGGCTCCACAGCGTCAACGTGCTGTGCGAAACATGGGATGTCCACTGCCGACACGATCTTCGCAAGGTCCACCTGCTGTGGGCAGATCGCAATGCTCACATCCTGCTCGGCTGCCACCTCTGCACATATTTTAGCGAGTTTCAAACCTTTATTTCCCGCAGACTCCACGTATGCCTTTTCGTTCAGTACGATTACCGGCAGTTCTATTTTTGCTCTTGAGTTCATTTCTATTTTCACCTCATACTCTTTAAATACTGAATACACACGCTTATAAATAACTTTCCTCGTTGTATATAAAGTATAACGGCCGTAATTCTCTTTAAGACACAGATTAACACAGATTTACGCGGATTTTTTCTTTTTGGTCTGTTTTCTCGTGAAAATCTGTGTAATCTGGTGGTTTTGTATTTTTATTTGCCTTCAAGGTTTACAAAAATTTACAAAAATCAACAATGTTCCCCAAAAATAAATCCATATAAATCAGTGTAAATCTGTGTAATCTGGTGGTTAATGCTTTTCGGAAAGACTATAGATCGAACCTACAAGCGTTCGCTCGACCACTTCTCGTATCTCTCTTGAAACTTCCGCCTTTTCTCTATCGCCATCCAGAATAAACGTATTGTCAAAGTAACTTTTAAGCGCTAAAAACTGTTCTCTGACTTTCTCTAACCGCTTCTCCTCCTCAAACAGTTCGACGTTATCCCTATTTCTGGTAATCCGTTCTAAACACACTCGTGGCGGTGTGTCAATAATAACCGTGAGGTCAGGTCTTCTAAATCGCGAATTGATCAGCTTTAAAAACTCTATGTCGTTATCCACAGCACCAAAAGCTAATGACGACAGAATATATCGGTCCGAAATGACGATTTTATCTGTACTCAACGCAGGTTCGATCTCTTTCTCTAAATGCTCCGCTCTATCCGCTGCGAAAAGCAATTGTAATGCGAACAACGAGAACTCATAATCACGCTTAAGTGCGGATTTAATCAGCTTGCCAATAGGCGAAGCTGTCGGCTCCTTGGTCAGCATAACCCTTTTGTTTTTTCCTTTGAGGTGCTCAGCTAAAGCCGCTGCCTGCGTTGACAGTCCCGCACCGTCCAATCCTTCAATTACTATCAGTAGCCCATTTCCTCTGGTCATATCTTGCTATTCCCTATCATTCATGTACCTGTGTACCTGTAATGATCATCTGCTTATCAATCAGCACGTAGAAATAGATATGCACTTCCCTAATAGTTCTTCCTTATCTATGGTGGCTACGCAAACGACTCTATCCGCCCCACCGTAGTATACGTAGTATTTATCCCCCACTTCGCATGCCCCGCAGGCAAATACCACACGAGGAACCTCTCCACGCATTTCATAATACGTCTCTGGTTCGAGGATCGGCTCGGGATACCGATATAACAATTCTGAAGGGTCGTCCAGACGGAATATCGCTGCTCCTAATCTATACACGTGGTCTTCGTCAACACCGTGGTATATTAGCAGCCAGCCTTTCTCCGTTCTTATTGGCTGCGCACCTGCGCCAATCTTCTTGCTATCCCAACTTCCTTCTTCTCCCGGTCCCATAATTTCTCGATGCCCGTACCAATCGGCTAAGTTATCTGAGTACGAAATCCAGATACCCGGTGGCTCTTTATGCATTGGTCTATGAAGAAGCACATATTTGCCATCTATCTTCTCCGGGAATAGTACGGCATCTTTGTCATCCCGCTCCGCCCATTCTATCTCGTACCTTTCCCATTCTATAAAGTTCGCTGTGGTGGCTAAACCGATCCGTACCCCCCGCACAGAATATGCGGTATAAGTCATAAAAAACCTGTCTTCGATCTTTACTATCCGCGGGTCCTCGCATCCCCGTGGTTCCAGTATCAGTTTCGGAGTGAACACCGGCTTGTCAAAGCGAAAGAAGTTGAAGCCGTCTGTACTTACCGCATACCCAATTCGTGAAATACCGTCTATTCCCATAGCCCTGTAAAGGAGGTGGAACAAACCGCGATCATAAACCACCGCAGGATTAAAGACCGTCTCCGATTCCCATTCATTCTCTGGTTTGGGCTTCAATATCGGGTTGCCTTCGTAACGCCTCAACCTCATCTTTCCTTCAATACCCCTGTAAAAACGTCTATGTACATCTCCGCTATCCTCTTCGCAGACCTCACGCGCGCGAACACTTCTTCCGCCTCTATCACTCTCTTCGCTATCCTTTCATCTTCAAAAAAGGCTTTCAATATCCTGCATAGGTCCTCTGTATCAGTATAATGGGTCACTTCATCCTTCAATGGCTGGAAAAACTCCGATTGCCGCGGGATGAAGATTGGGCAACCAGCACCCATGGTCTGGAAGATCGCGGCTGATACGAGCCGGTGAAATCTGCTCTTATATTTATGGAAGATGACCGCGTCCGAAGCAAATAGGTACTCGTCAAACCGCTCATCGGATAACGCTTCTTCTTCACGAACGATCATCCATGGCGGTGCCGACTCCTTCTCAACCATCTCGTACCCCTGAGCAATCACAAATAATAATATCGCTTCTTCTAACTTCAGTTCTTCACACATGCATCTGAGGTACGGTTGATACCCCCGCTGACAGAAATTAAAGATTATTCTCTTATCCTGTGGCAAACCAAGTCTTTCTCTGCTCTCATACTTATCCCCTCGTCTCAGCGGGAAACATGGGAAAGGGATAAATTCAGCATCGGGATAAACATCCTTCAGGAAATCTTGCCGCTCATCAATGTAAATCACTTTATCCCAGGGAAGCTGATAAAACCACGTTTCCCGGGGCAATTTGTCTTCGTGCACGATATGAACCGTTCGTGCTCGCTCTTTAATCATTGGGAATATCAGTGCTAACTGCTCTACCGGAAGTGCCCTTAAATCCTCCACTACGAAGATGTCGAACTCTGACGTGAGAATTGGTCTCGGGTCACTGATGGTGTCATTTCCAAAGCACCTTATAACATAACGCTCGTCCTTACCGGTAAATCGGCATTCCGGGTACGCATCCTTAAGGAAACTGAACACGGTTACTTTGTGTCCCTGCTCTATCCATGCCTTCACCAGTGCTTTTGCATGCACCGCAGCACCCGTTTCGTCATTCCATGCCGTCATCACCGCAATCTTCATTTGCTTTTCACCATGTTTGCTTTATAATGAATTAAAAAGTGCTATATATAGTTTGCCTATTTCTTGCGCTATTTTCTGGTTACATCTTCAAACAACCTTATAAACTTTTCCGCGATTTTTTCCGCCGAATTCTCTCTCACATACTGCTCCGCGTGCCTCAAAACCTCTTCCTTCAACTCTTCATCTTCTATAAGCCTGATAACTTTCGCCTTTAAATCTTCCCTATTTTTATATTTCACTATCTCTTTATCCATTAGTTCTACATATCCTACTTCTGGAACCACAATAGGTGTGAGCGCCCCCAAACATTGGAAAACAGTGCTGGAGACCACAAGGTTTTCCGTTTCCGACTTTGGCAAAAGGAAGATATCCGATGCATGCAGATATTCGTATATTTCTTCGTATTTGGGTCTTTCCCTCCGAACTTCTAAAAAATCACTTTCTGGAGGTGAATCTCCATAAGACCGAAGAACCAAATATCTCAAATCATATTTTTCCTTTAATTCGTTTGCTAACCAGAGATAATCCTTATACTCGAATAGAGGCTGTTTTCCAAAGGAGAATAGAATAGTCTTTTCGCCTGGCATGCCAAGCTCATTCCTTGCTCTCTTTTTATCGCTATCTCCTTTAACTTTAACTTTAACTTTAGCGACTGCGCGGCATGGAAAAGGAATTATACGGATTATCTCCTCAGGGTATTTTCTCCTGAGCATATTTTTAAATCGAAAGTCAAAGCATACAACTGCGTCGAAATTTAATTTATAAAGGTCTTCGTATACCGGCAGTTTCCCTACGTGCCATACAAGCACTTTCTTTGCTTCTATCTTTGGAAACTTCTCCAGCAGGGTTGGGATGGGCAGCAGTTCTAATCCCTGAATAACGAGTACATCATAATCTTCTTTCCACAGCCTTTCGTCTATCCAGCCGTTTTTTCCGATCCTCTCCGGCTGCTCATAGCCCCGTATTACAAACTCTTCATCCTCTTTCTCTATGGGGTTATGATGCCAATCAGTCGCAGATTCTAAGGTGGGGGCAAATACGGTGAGCTCATGTTTTTTCACCCATTCTCTTCCCACGAGTTCAGCATGTGACGATATGCCACAGGTGGCATTCCATCGGCTCATCATCGCTATTTTCATTTCCTAATCCACTCCCAGATACAATCGTAAATGTTTGCGTACTACCACAGGCCATGAGGTCGCTCTCCGATACCGTTCCGTCCTATCAAGTACATATCGCTCAAATTCTCTATCCGTTAAAAGGCGAATAGCAGTTTTTGCAATTCCTGATACGTTACCAGGAAGAATGAGCAGTTCGTCAGAGATATTTTTTACCACCTCAAACTTCGGTACTCGATACGCAATAACTGGTTTCTTCGCTCCTATTGCGAGATGAACCGAACCCGAAGCAGACCGATCTTCGTGATAATGGGGGTATAGAACAACATCGGATGCTCCAAATACATAGGGTATCTCCTCGTTTGGAATAAATCCATTGGAAAATAGTACGTTATCGGTAAGTTTATCTTTTTTAATCGCCTCTTTGAGGGATTGAACGTATTTTCTATCTTTTTCTGATGCGGTAGGTGCAAGCCCGCCAGCAATAAAGAGATACACATCTTCGACTTCTTCCCGAATCTCCTTGAGCACCTCAAGCGAAACATCCGGCCCTTTAATCGGATTGAGAAAACCAAAAACCGTAAGTATCTTGCCCTCTTCTGGTAAGTTCAGCTTCCTCCTCGATTCTTTCTTATCTGCATCATTGAGCGCCGTACCATGTGTGATAATATGTATCTTTTCCGATGGTATCTTAAGCCGCTCCAATATCGCTTTCTGCGAATCAAGATGAACAATAACCTCGTCAGCAAGCTCAGCAAGTCGCTTAACGAATTTCTCGTCCACCACCCCTCTTACACAGAATTGGCTTGGTCTTACGCAATGGATAGTTATTATCGTCCTTTTTCCAGAGGCTTTCAATCTCGTAAGCAGCGTCGGCAGTCGGTCATCAAGACTGTAAATGCCGTACTCATGCTGAATATGGACTATCTCTGCATCCTTTATATTGCGGATGATTGGTTCTACATAATTCTCATTCCTATCCCAGCAGGGGACTACCTCAAACCGCTTCTGCTTGACTGGTGACGCACCCTGCTCGGCAACTACCTTAATGTCCACTAAGGGACTTACCTTTTGGATGCCTTGAATGACATAATTTGTATAGGTGGCAATGCCACACTGCTGAGGGAGATAGGTTGATACGTATGCTATTTTCATCTCAAATATTATTATATCCTGCTATTTAAATATTTTTAAATCAATATTCTTTCTTTTCTAAATTATGTGTGTATATCCGTGCGACAGCGCTTTTCAGGGTGGTTTCAAGCATCTCTCCGTAGGGCATCCCAGCAATGGCTGCCATCTTTGCGAGATGTCCATCCCAGCACCAGCCCGGATTGGGATTAACTTCTAAGAGTTTCGGATTGCCCTGTGCATCCAATCGCCAGTCGAACCGAGCATAATCTCTGCAATCCAGCCGCTCAAAGAGTTTCAAGCACCACTCCACGATGTTCCTTCCCCGCTCCTCAAGAAGTCATCTTTTTCCTTTTAAAGATTTAAACAAACGACCTTTTACTAAAAACATCAAGGAAAGCAATCCGAATAATCCTGTTCCCATAATAACCAATAATAGTCCCCAGTTCGGCAAAAATATTTCGTTTTTGATATCTGGAGCTCGGTGGTTAATAAGTTAACTGATTCTGAGAAATAGACTTGTAAAAATTCTAACTGCTCTTTTATTTCTTTTACAAGTTTCTCACCCTGCCCTGCGTCCCATACTCCTCCATATACTCTCAAATCAAGCGCATCATCACAAAAATTCATGGGAGACGATTCATGCAAGAAGAGTTGTAATCCCAAACGTTCACGGCGAAGACACTCCAAATCTTTCTGTATTTCTGTATCGCTAGGAGAAAAGGACATAATAACTCTTTTTGAAAGGAATTCTCCCAGGACTGAGAGGTTAGCCCAGTAAAGGGTCACCAATCGCCAGGTCCAACGAACTCGCTCTATGATCCGATCAATGGAAGGATAGGCACTATCGAATACTGCTACTTGTCCATTATTAATCTTTGAACCCAACGGGGAAATATTTCTTTACGTTTGGAAGCTGATAAGGGAACTGTCTCCACTCCTAACCGAAAGGGAAATATTAAAAAAATCTCAACTTCGGGATTCATATGAAATGGGAATTTAAGCATTTCGTCTCCTCTTCTACTATATTCCATATTCCCTCTTAAATAGGATACTCAAAAGTCCTACCCTGATAATTCCTTAATACGATCTTCTCACTCGTCTTCTCCACGATGTAATTGGGACAGATTATCCTATCACCGACAACAAGGTGTGGAACCGCCATTCCCGTTGTAAATCCCCTTAATGAATTGACAATTGCGAGTCCATCCTTTTCTCTATCTGCATGGAGGTAGTAAGGCTTAACGCGGAGCTTCAAAAGTCCGAGCACCAGCTCCTTTATCACCTTCGGATCATTATTCACGCCTTCTATCAGATTAATTCTATTTCCGAGCGGAACACCGGCGTCGGAAAGCATCGAAGATACCCGCTTAACGTCATCTGTTAGCTCATCCGGATGGTTTAAATGCATATTTATATATATCGGATGGTATTGCTTCAAAAGCTCATAGACTCCTTTATCTTCTTTATCCTCTATTTCTCCAAGCTCTATCACAATTATCTCTGCAACTTTACCCCTTGCATCCTCTAATCCCGATTTTAACGTATTATATTCCAGGGATTCCAGATTTAATGCTTTTATATCATTTCCATTTACATCATCATAAAACCTGCATTCAGGCGTTATCGGTATCTTCCCCCCTCCACCGGGCGCATCAATGACAAAATGCGGCATCGGAAGCGAAGGATGAAATTTCAAGCTCTTAAATATCTCAATTCCCTCATCAACATCTGTTCTGAAATGTTTTGTCCCTTTTGTAAGGTCCGCCTGATATATGTAGTATGGCGTCACCCGCATAGACCATAGCCCCCGGATCATGGCGTTCATGACATCAACGGAATCGTTTACTCCTTTTAGTAGCACTGTCTGATCTCCGAGCGGAATGCCTGCATCTGCAATCCTCGAACACGCTCTCCTGCTTTCCTCTGTGAACTCTCCGGGATGGTTGAAGTGCGCGTTTATGTAAAGGGGGTGGTATCTTCTGAGCAGTGACACCAGACCATCCGTTATCCGCTGAGGAAGAGAGCATGGCACCCTCGTTCCTATCCTCAAGACCTCAATGTGTTTGATCTCTCTTAACCGTTCTAAGAAAAAAGCGAGCTCCTCATCCTTTAAGAGCAGTGGATCCCCGCCTGATATTAAAACATCTCTTATCTCCTCGTGTTCTCTTATATATTCTATCCCCTTTAAGGCCTGCTCCTTCTTTATCCTCTTGAATGGGTCTCCAACTCCCCTTTTCCTCGTACAAAATCTACAATACATCGCACACCTGTTTGAGACGAGCAATAAAACGCGGTCTGGATATCTATGAACGAGTCCCGCAACCGGACTATCTTCATCCTCATGCAAGGGGTCTGGAACTCCCTCTTCGTCTTCTAATTCCCTTATATCCGGCATCGACTGCTTCCATATCGCATCTTCCCTTTCCTTGATTAAAGATAGATAGTATGGATTGATACGCATAGGATACTTTCTTGTGAGCTTTGCAACATCTTTCTCCACGGGATAATAGAGAGAGAGCTGCCTTATATTAGCTGCGCTTTCTCTTAATAGGGTACCCCAATCCATCTCCTTTCCCATCACCCTCCAAAAAGGACAATATTCTTCCTCGTATGGTCATTTCTCCTACCTCTATACCCTTAGTAAATGGCTATATCGTGCATACTTTGCCTCAAAGAAGTTCTTAGAGAAGGTAAAAGCATCTTCTGGGCGATAATATTTGCAACTGAATATGTCAATGTATCCGTTAGAAGACGCATCTGCAAAGTGCGCAGATATGAGGGATGTTTCGATCAACTGAACCGCAGAATATCCCCCCTTATCCCCTTCTCCAAAACGCACCACCTCGCAATCCCCATATCTTTTCATCTCAATCAGTTCACATAATTAATAAACGAACTGCTTTATAGTGGCTTCATCTCGTATCTTCTCCGGATTGCATTCATGAAGGTCAATAGAAGTGAGCAACCCCCATGCACCTCCCTCCTCATACGCATCTTTTATCACGTCTCTTTCCGTAGGCATACCTATACCACTAAATTCCTCCGCTGTTAGCTCCTTAACATAAATAACTTTACCATCGCCAACCTTCCAGAAGTTGGGTATAAATCCAGCATTAAAAAAACCTCTCCTATCATAAAATCTCCTTATTTCGCTATATTCATTTGTAGACGAAGTTTCGAGATATAATAGACGTGCTCCAAGCTTTTTTAATTCCTCCTCAACATGATTCAAGAGCGCGCTTCCCACACCTCTACCCTGATATTCCGGCTTAACACCGAGCCAATCCAGCTCAAATACACGGTCTGCCGTTGGAACCCATGAATAGGCTGCAAAACCTACCGCCTTACCACCTTCTATGCAGGAGTAGAAGCAGTATTTATCTGGTTCATTCTCTGACAGATAGCAGCGTATATCATCTATGGCATAAAACTTCTCTTTCTCGCTTAGTGTATCTAATGCCCCCAAAAACGATGCTATGTCCTTGACATCCTCTTCTTTCAGCCGCCGTATCATCTCTATTTTAGCCTATCCCATACCTCTTTGCTCCGAATTCCAGTATCATCTTTATCAGTCGTTCGTATGAAATCCCAGCCGCTTTTGCAGCTTTTGGAAGATGATAAGATGGGTCTATTCCTGCGATTGGGTTGAGTTCCAGCACATTCGGGACATCTTCATCCCTCTTCATCCTCAGGTCTATCCTGCACCAATCCCTGCAATCAAGCGCGCGGTATGCATCCAGGGCAGTTTCTTCTATCTCCTTCTTTAAATCTTCATCAATATCCGCGGGGCATACAGACCTATGCTCCGGATTTATCACAATATCCTTCGGTATAAACGGCAATATTGGGTCATCAGGTGTGAATAGCCTCGTCTTTTGACCATCTTCAAATAAAGTTTCAATGATTGGTAAGACTATTGGCTCTTCATTACCTAAGATGCCAACGGTAAATTCTCTACCATCAAGGAATTCCTCAACGATAACCGGCTCTCCGTATTCATGCATGAGATAAGCAGTCCTATCTCTCAAATCCTCTTCAGAATAGACGATTGAATCTCTAGAAAGGCCCATCTGAGAACCTTCATGCAAAAGTTTCACTATGAGGGGGAATTTTAGCTCAAGCCATGGATCCAGTTTATCATCTTTTGACTTTAAAACCTGAAAATCCGGCGTTGGTATCCCATGATATCTTAGTATCTCTTTTGTTCTTGCTTTGTTCAGGCACAATGCAAGTGTCAATATCCCGGAACCGGTATAAGGTATCTCAAGCATATCGCATATTGCAGGGATATACGATTCCCTGCTTTCACCTCTTAGTCCTTCTGCGATGTTGAAAACGATATCTATCTCTCTTCTCTCTTTCTTCAGTTTATCGCATGCGTCTTCATCCGCTTCTATCAATATGACCTCATTTCCGCCTGACATGAGCGCCTCCCTCACGTAATCTATCGTTTCCGGGCTGTCAAGCTCCGCTATCTTATCTAACGACGATTTTATCAACATATCTCGCTTTATTCCATTATATAATAGTGCTACTTTCATCTTTCATTCAGTATGCTGAGATGAGTATACTAAAGTTCTGTTAATTATTTTTAGTACGTACCATCAAGTCGTCCAGAACGGTCTCGAAGTACCCGAAACTGTTGCCAAGGAGCATCACGGCGTCAAACGAATCTGACGGATAGGGCAACTTTCTCGCCAGTTCCAGCGAATGCCGACCCTGTCCGCAGCAGAGATCGAGTATCTTATCTTCCGCAGAAAGGGGTAGCAATTCCGAGAAGTAATCTACCTCTTTTCGTGTGATGTTCGGGTCATCAACCACATCCGCATCGGTTTTCAAATAGATCGAATTAAAAATCTTCCGCCACCAATCTGGGCGTACATGGTCTTCCAAATTAGCTACGGGCCCCAGAGTTTTTGTTTCTCTTGCTCCTCTCCGCCGTGGTTGCAGCTTTTCTCTTGACGATTCTTCCTTCATGCCTTCACCCTCCTGTTAGCGTTAGACCTTTTGTTCCTTCGTTTAATTTTTTTTTGATGTAATGAGTAGAGTTATATGAATAGATACTAAAAAACTCGTGTTTTGTCAATAGAGGGGAGGCATAAAAAGGATGGCGAAGAAGAAGGAAAAGAAGAAGCGGAAGAAAGGAAAAAGAAGAGATAATATCTTCTCACTCCAGAATCAGAAGATAGAAAAACGTGCTATAGACGGGAAGGGGGTTCAGAATGAAGGGCGGGATTATTTTTGCGGTGATCGCCAATTAGAACTTCTAAAAGTTCCGGGGAGCAACAGTCTCGGAAGCATAATATAAGGAATTATCTATATTGTTTCCCAAAGGAGTAAGAAACGGATGAAAGTAGCAATAATATATAATACCGATTCGACAGGCGTGATCAATCAGTTCGGTATGCAGAACAAAGAGGTATACAATCCGACGACCGTTAAATTGGTAGCGGAATCGCTGGAAAAAGAGGGGCATAACGTCCGGATTGCAGAGGGAAATATGTACATCATCGAGAAGTTACAAGAATTTATGCCCCGGGTGATCGAAGGCGAGCGGATGGGCATGGTATTCAACATGGCTTATGGCATCCAGGGTGAGAGTCGTTATACACATCTTCCAGCCATGCTGGAGATGCTCGGCATCCCCTATGTAGGTTCAGGACCGGAAGGACACTCACTTGCCCTTGATAAGGTGATTACCAAGATAATTATGCAAAAACATGACATCCCGACTCCTAATTTCCGGGTCTATTCCTCAGGTGATGAGGATATGAATGATATTCAGTATCCGGTTATCGTAAAGCCAAAGATGGAGGCAGTCTCTTATGGTATCAAGATTACGGATAATGAAGCTGATTTACGTGAGGCAGTAAAGTTTGTAATCACAGAATTCAAACAACAGGCGCTGGTAGAGCAGTTTATTCGTGGCAGGGAATTCTCTGTGGGGCTGCTGGGCAATGGCGATCTAGAGGCGTTTCCTGTTCTGGAGATAGATCTTGAAAACGATCCTGATGCCATTCAGACCGTGGACGATAAAAAGCAAAAACCCAGAGGGAAGATATGTCCTGCAAAGATCTCTCAGAAATTGGCAAAGGAGATGGTCAGGATGAGTAAAGATGCTTTTCGAGCACTGGGATTAAGGGATTTTGCCCGTGTGGACATTCGCATGGATGAAGATGAAAATATCTACTTGTTAGAGATCAATTCAATGGCGAGTCTTGGTCGGACAGGTTCTTATGTCTATGCAGCAAACGTTGCCGGCTATGATTATGCCAGATTGATTAATAAAATTCTCGAAGTTGCCGCAGTCAGATACTTTTCTGAAAAGATACTGTCTCAAGAGGAAAGAGCGTACCTAACCGAAGATAAATTACCATTATCGGTGCGAATTCGTGGGGTTTAAAGAAGTAAACAGGATGAGACAGAAAAACTGCTTGCAAAAATGGTAAATATTAATTCCTATGTGCGCAATGTAGAAGGTGTTAATGCACTGGGCACGTTAGTCTGGCAGCAGTTGAGTCCTTTAGGCTTCGCGCATCAGGTCATTCCCCAGGTGGAAGTTGGAAATAACCTGTTATTCAGCAATGCGGCGGAAAACGAATATGACGTCCTACTTCTTAGCCATCTGGACAATTCCACCCCGTTTGCAAGCCAGATCCGTTACCATGAGACTGAACAGAAACTTTATGGTACTGCTATATGGGACAGCAAAGGCGGATTGGCGGTAATGATTGCCGCATTACGGGCATTACGGTTTGTCCGTCGCCTGCGAAAGATGAAAATAGGGATATTGCTGACCACTGATAATACTATGCAGGGTCGGATAACAAAGGATAGCATACAGGACGTTTCACGTAGAGCAAAGGCAGTAATAGAATTAAGCGGTGCATCACTGGATGGAACTGTGATCACTTCTCGCTCAGGCGCTGCGGTATACAATTGCCAGATGAATCTCGTAAATGCGGACAATGCCGAGAATGTCGCCAAAGCAATCGCAAGCTTTAACCATCTTTTGGCAAGTTTAACCAAACTATCCAGTGAATCCGA
Organism: Methanosarcinales archaeon; assembly: GCA_030611585.1. GTDB lineage: Archaea > Halobacteriota > Syntropharchaeia > Alkanophagales > Methanospirareceae > JACGMN01. The sequence continues at coordinate 13,964 of JAUWPM010000026.1, forward strand.
TGGTGTGGTGGTAGTTCCAAGGGATGTAAGGATGCAGTCAGGAATTGCAACTCTATTTGCGCACTGTGAAGCGTCACTGAGTCTACGATTTAATGATCAAGAACAGGCAGAAGCTCTCGATCAAAAGATACGTCAGATCGTAAAGAAAATGAACAGCAGAAAGTACAGTTTCCAGATTGAAGGGGGCATTCGGCGTTTCCCAATGATATCTAACGAGAGAACGAAGAAGCTTTAGCAGCAAGTAAAGGGTATTGGAAATCAACTGGACCTCAGAGTCCTTGAAGAGCACAGGTGGAGTTCATCCGCTATATGTTCTGTAAATCAAGACATAGCAAGGATTGACGGTCTGGGTCCTATTGGCGATGCGCCACATGAGCTATATATTGCGGCATAACCTGCTTGATAGAGCTGCCATACTTGCGCTGCTGCTGGATGATCTGAGGCGGAGGAAATAGCATAATGGATTTTAAGGAGATAGAATCAAAGTTTCAACCAACTGAGGATGGTAAATGTGCAGAAGCACAAAACGGCATGGTCGCCACTGCCTTCCCTGATGCGACTCAGGCAGGTGTTGAGATGTTAAAGCGGGGCGGGAACGCAGTGGATGCAGCCTGTGCCGCGGCTTTAGCACTTGGCGTCTGTGAGCCCCAGAGCAGTGGTATCGGGGGGCAGACCATGATGCTAATCAGTTTAGGGGAAAAGGTACTGGCAATTGACGGCTCATCCAGGGCGCCCTCACTTGCCCATGTGAGTGGAATATATAAAGGTGATCGTTCTTATGGTTATCGCGCAACCACTGTACCCAGCACACCAGCCACCCTGTGGTATGTCAGCAAACACTATGGGAGACTCTCATGGGAAAAAGTCCTTGAACCTGCCATCCGTTTAGCAGAGGAGGGATATGTAATCACCCCTTTGCAGCATCGTCTCCAGAAACAGGAGCTCGAAAACTTTGATAAGGTTGAGTCTCGGTCGGGTAAGAGCTACTTTTTAAAGGCTGGAGAGCCATACACGCCGGGAGAGAGATTCTACCAGCCCGATCTCGCCAAAATGTTAAGGATACTTGCCAAAAAAGGTGTAGAAGAATTTTATCAGGGAACAATCGCCAAGCAGATAGATGCAGATATGCGTGAGAATGGCGGGTTGCTCAGATATGACGATCTTGCCTTGATCCCCTGGCCCATAGTCCGCAAGCCTCTGAAACGAAAATTCAGAGGATTGTTCGTTTACAGTATGCCACCACCGGGTGCCGGAAGAAGCCTGCTCTTCACCCTGATGATGATAAATATGATAAGACCAAAGCACCTGAATAGAGACGAGTTTGACAGGGCACTACTATTAGTGGAAATTTTTAGAAATACCCTGCTGGAACGGTCAGACCGACCCTTTGATCCCAATTATTATCCGCAAGTAGCAGGAGAGAATATGCTTAAACGCACTTATGTCCGTAAATGCATTCATAAAATCGCCCGTGAAACTCAGATATATATGCCGATCCATGAAACCGAAGATGAAGTGACAGGAGAGACCACCCATCTTTCGGTTATAGACAATTCAGACATGGCGGTCAGTCTGACCCAGTCCATTGAAAAGGTCTATGGTAGCAAAGCAGCTGCGGCTGGACTTGGTTTTCTTTATAACAACTACCTGATTGATTATGAATACAAAATATTCTCCCATCCGTTTTATCTACGCCCAAATGCAGTTCCCTGGGCTACTGTCGCACCAACCCTTATATTCAGGAATAAGGAGATATGGCTGGCAGTGGGCAGCCCTGGCAGTGAGCGGATATTCTCATCCATAGCCCAATTCTTAATCCATGTGGTTGACGAGCACCAACCGATTGATGAAGCAATGCAAGCCCCGCGTCTGCACTGCTCTCTGGGCGGACGGGTAAGTCTCGAAGCGGAACGTTTTCCTGATGAACTTGTAACTTTTTTTCAAGAGAAGGGCTATAGAATAGATAAAAGAGAACCTTATTCGTTTTATCTTGGCGCTATACATGCAGTACTGAAAAAGCACGATGGTACTGGCTTTCAGGGCGTAGCCGAGGTGAGAAGGGATGGAACAGCCGGAGGATACTAAAATGGGTACTGTATATCCCTTATTGACAAATTATTGCAGAGATATTACTACCCCTATCACAAAAAGCTCGATGATCTTCTGGGCAATCACAACATCAAATTGGCTCTTGACGGTCATAGTATGCTACCCAATTCACCCCCAATTAGCAATAACCCCGGTCAGCCCAGGCCACTTATATGTTCATAAACGAAGCTTATTTTGATCCCCCTGAATTAAGAGAAAAAATATTCAATGCTATTGTACAATTCCGGACTGGAATTTCAGACTGAAATATGGTATTTTTTTATCGTATATAAAGTATAACTTCCTTCCATTTAAGACACTGATTTACACTGATTTATTCTTCTGTTGGACCAGGCTATTTTTAACGGCATTGATCTTTTCATCTGTGTCAATTAAGCCCTTTCAGGGCTTGCGGTGATGTGGGCAGAGCCCACAAGCGTTAATCTGTGTCAACAATTTAGTTTGTTCTAAGCTTCAGTGCCCTCTTAACACCTATCCCTTTTATTCCCTCGTTGAAGTCCGTGCCGACTAAAATTGCAATGTCTATGAGCTCACCCCTGCTGGTTATCCCATGCTTTTCTTCAAGTGCTTTTAATTCGACGACTTCGAGCTTTGCTTTTTTTTCGCGGTGGGCGGAGATTCCTTGTTGTAATGGAAGTCCGAGATAAATTTCGGGTTTAGACTTTTACGGTATGTAAAAATGGTGAAGTCAAAGGGTAAGGTGGATGAAAAGTTTAAATATCACTGGATTTTTAGACGGTGTCACCTAAACAAATCCAAAAAAGGAATAAGAAATATAAGTGTGTGACTTTCAATATTAATTTTAATATGCTCCAACTAAACATGATGGATATACCCATAGGAACCTCGAATACCCTCATTACCATTCTAAAAATATCAATTGCGATTATAGCCACGGTCATCGTTGCACAGGTCATAAATCGTGCTCTGACAACTTACTTCAAATTCGCAAGCGGGAAGCTCAAAGTTGATGCGACTACGTATACGGTGGTTGGAAGAGCAATAATCGCCACTATTTACATAATAGGCGGTATAGTCGTGATTTCACTCATTCCTGGTCTTCCCAACTTAATGTTCGGCGCAGCAGCCGGTGCAGG
>JAUWPM010000079.1 GCA_030611585.1 Methanosarcinales archaeon
CAGCAACGATACCACCAACAGTAGCACCAGCAACAACCGCGCCAGCAACAGCAGAACCAACAGAGTCACCGGAACCACCGGGATTCGAAGCGGTATTCGCCATTGCGGGTTTGTTAGCAGTCGCGTACTTAGTACTGAGGATAAAGAAGTAAAACTAGTGATATACTACAATACACTACAAGTAAAAAAGTTTAAAAATGTTTAGGAGGGAGGTTTTTTTTATCCCTCTTTTTTTGTTTTTTTTATTCACCGCAGAGAACGCGGAGTTCGCAGAGGAATTAAGTTCATTCGTAGATTTTAGGCAACAAAATAGAAAATAAATTATAGACACAGATTAACACTGATTTACGCGGATTTGTTTAGGGTGAACATTGTTGATTTTTCTGTGTTAATTAAGCCCCTCCTGGGCTTGCGGGGGCACGGGCGGAGCCCGTGATGGGCAGAGCCCACGAGCGTTAATCTGTGTCAACGATTTATTTCAAAGAGAAAACCTGTGCTATAACTTTTTTGCTTCGCAAAAACCTTAACTAAAAAACGCTTCGCGGAAAATATTAGTTTCTTTGGTAAAGCTTTTTATATTCGTTCTTATTACATTACATATAATCAGTGGAAAAATGCAGGGGAAAAAAGAAAGCGTGATTAAGCTGGAGTAAGAAAAGAGGTTGGAAGCGATTATTTAGGTGGTAAAAATGACAAGTTCGGCGGTGACAATAAAAATAGAAGAATCTACACTGCAACTACTAAAGGAAGTGAAGGAAAAAACAAATGCAAAAAACTTTGATGATGCGATAAGAAAACTTTCCGAAACGAGAGTTCAAGTTCCAAAGTCTATGTTTGGGGCGCATCCAGAGATGTCGAGTTTCACGGAAAAGGACAGGATTCGGTTCCATGAGCTGTGATGCAGTAATTGATTCTTACGCGTGGATCGAGTATTTCAAAGGTTCCGAGGAAGGAAAAAGAGCGAAGAGGTATACAGAAAATGGAAATTGTGTTACACCCACAATTGTTTTGGCAGAGCTGTCAGATAAGTATCATCGAGAAGGATGGAAATATTGGGAAGAAGATTTAGAGTTTATACTCGCAAAGACAGAAATTGTTGATTTAACTAAAGAGATTGCAATCAGGGCGGGAAAAACGAAGATGATGATGAGAAAAAGGCATCCAAATTTTGGATTGGCTGATGCGATAATATTCGAGACGGCAAAAAGTGAGAACGCACCTGTATTAACAGGTGATGAACATTTTAAAGGTTTAGAAAACGTGATTTATATAAAAGGATGAGTTACTACATAAAAAGCGGGGAGGGGGTTAAAATGTCCGAGACAATAGGAATAAAGATATCCAAGGATTTAAGGGAAGAGATGGCGAAATTTGAAGTAGATTGGTCAGAGTACCTCAGCGAATCCATAGATGATAAATTAAAAGAATTAAAGAGGAGAAAAATAGCCGAACACATGGATTCGATTAGAAAGAAAACCGCGGGTAAAAACATAAACATGGCTAAAGAGATAATAGAATGGAGAAAGAAGCATTAGTATTATTTGTTTAGCTCCTTTTTATAACCACACGATTACACAGATTTTCACGAGACCCTTTTACCCTCAATCTTTCTCGCAATGAGCCCGTATGCCTTTTTCCTTTCCTCATTCAACTTGTTTCTTTTGTCAAAATAGACCTCTATCCCGTAAGATGTTGATTTTGGCGGATATAACCCTTCCTAATGAGCTCTTTTAGTTCCTTTTTAGCACGTTTTACCACATGCGTTGGAAATCCTTTCACTGCATTATATATATCTCAAATTTATTAATGAAGATGTTGAAGGTATAGATATGGCTGTTCTAATAGATAAAAATGGGAACATAGTTGCAACACATTCTATAATGATTAGTGGACGTTATGACCCTGAGAGATGGGATAGGGATAAAGTGAGAGAGTTTATAGAAGAGAAGATGCAGTTATTGCAGGATAAAGCAGATATAGAGCTATTACAGATTAATGGAGATGGCATAGATGTCATGGTATATGTTTCAGAGCCTAATACGCCACCCCATATCATAGAGAGTTATGCGCACCTTTGGATGATGACAAATGGCATAACCGGTCAAAATGGATTATTCGTCGATAAAATTGACGTTGATGAGAGTAACTTTGAGAATAGTATGTATCCTGTGGTTGGGCACGATAAAAACAACAATAAGACGGTGAAATGAAAAGGGCGAACATCAGGATAAGAGGGAATGTGCAGATGGCAGGATTCCAGACGTTCATCAATTTGATGCGGAGTTTCGATAAGAAAGGCGAGGTGGCGATTGGCATATTGAGTTCGATGAATAAAACTATAAACTATGGCAACAGTAGCAGAAATATCAAAAGAAATTGGAACACCAAAGGAAGAGCTTATTTCTAAGGGGATAAGAGCTTATATTCGTAATGAACTCAGCAAAGTGGAAATTGAGCTTCGTTCACTATATCGCAAGCACAATATTAGTTCTATCAGTGATTTGGAGCGTTTGATAGAGAAAGGAGACGTAAATGAATCTGATGTCCTTGATGATCTCACCAGGCTTGACTATCTTGAATGGACGCGTGATAAATTAGCAACTCTGTTGACAAAGACAAAGGCAGATTGAACATTAAATGACAGAGAGAGATATAGATATTCTATTGGAGCAGTTAATTGGCATTATATAGACTGGATATGCAGATATTGTAATAGATTGTGAGATTATCAATGGGAAATTGAGAGTGTATCTTACAGAAGGTTCAACGTTGGATATATAGTATTCCAGACGGATGGAAGGGAGATATGCATATCATTGGGAGCGGCGACATCTTAATGGCACAATATATCGTTGGGACAATGCCAAGCATGAAGCCTAGAAAAATATTTCAACGTATCCGCACCATTTCCACGAAGGTGAGGATAGGCAAGTCAGCGAGAGTTTATTACCACATAATCCCATCGAGGATATTAAATATATTCTAAAATATGTGAGAGAGAGCTTAAGGTGATGCGGTGTTCGCAAACTTTTTTGCTCCGCAAAAACCTTTACTAAAAATGCTTCGCTATTTTTGCTTTTGCAAAAAGATGATCGTTTCTTTATATATTCGAGTATTAGGGAGATGAAAATGACAAGTTCGGCGGTGACGATAAAAATAGAAAAATCCACACTGCAACTACTAAAAGCGTTGAAGGATGAAACAGGCTCTAAATTAAAGGTTCTGAACCCGGGAGAAGAGCAGAAAAATATATGGGAAGTGGATACAGTGCTAAAAGAAAAACCAATTCATTCGGTCGAGCTTTCTTCCTCATTCCTGTGCAGCCTTCCGTAGCTTCTTGAAGTAATACCCTGAATATAACGCTCCAAGCGGATTATGGGCGAGAACGCGGTCTTTTACCGCAAGTGTCGTTACCGGCGCCTCTGCGTATTTGGTAAACAGGATGTCGTGTCCTATGCACAAGCCCATGATGAGGTTTAAGTCCGTCTTCTCTCTGTTCAAGATGAGTGCCTGCCCGATTGGATTGCACATCGCTTCTACTTCTTCTGGTTCCATCTCTATTTGTGCACCTGCCACTATTCCTATTCCTTTTCCTTTATCGTTTACCGCTCGGTCTTTGTGAAGACGTTCCAACTCGAAATATGATTTGTCAATCCCGCAGACCTTGCAGCAGACCGAAGAGACCTCGAAGTACTGCGATAGGATAGAGCAGAGCATTTCAGCCTCTTTTTCCAGTCCTATGCAGAATGCAACACCCAACTTTTTGTACCCCATCTCTTTTGCGTACTGTATCACCTCCTCTATGCGCGTTTTCTGCATGTAATATCGTGATTCAATACGTGCAGAAACTCGCAGCGACTTAAGAACTTCCGCATCTCCTTTGTCTTTGTACTCCGCTTTGGCTTCTTCTGCAATATCCATACCCGTGCAGTCCTTACCTTTAGCGCACGCTTTTTCTTTGCAGCCCGCACAATTCATAGTCATGTCTAAATAAACCCAATTAAAATATCCTCTTTTCAATGGTAAAAAGGAGGTGGTTACTTACGATGAGAACGATAGAATGGGATGATGAAAAGGCGGTAGTGAAACTTGTAGACCAGACGTTGTTGCCGGGCGAGTATAAAATCGTGGAGTGCACGCAACTGGATGAACTGATAGAAGCGATAAAAAGATTGGCGGTGCGGGGTGCACCGGCATTAGGCGCGGCTGGCGCTTTTGGCGTTGTATTAGCATTTATGATGAAGGAGCAGGACGAATCGAAGCTTAAGGGAGAGGTGGAGAAGCTTAAAAAAGCACGACCCACTGCTGTAAATCTCTCTTACGGTGTTAATAGGGCGTGGCAAGCAGCGATGCGTGGAAGAAGCATACAGGAGATGAGCAGCTATGCGTTGGAAGAGGCGAAACGGATCGCCGAAGAGGATGTTGCGGTGAACAAGAAGATCGGAGAGTATGGAAGTGCGCTTCTGGAAGACGGCGATGTCGTACTGACGCATTGCAATGCCGGTCGGCTCGCATGCGTGGACTGGGGAACGGCGTTGGGAGTAATAAGAACCGCAATAGAGCGAGGGAAGCGGATAGAAGTGATCGCATGCGAGACGCGACCGCTGAATCAGGGTTCGAGGCTCACTGCCTGGGAACTGGTTCAGGATAAAATCCCGGTTACGCTCATCACTGACAGCATGAGTGCAGCAGTGATGCGGGAAGGGAAGGTGAATAAGGTGCTGGTAGGTGCTGATCGAGTGGTTAAGGAAGGCGTATTTAATAAGATAGGGACGTACATGCATGCGGTAGTCGCAAAAGTGCACGGCATACCCTTTTACGTTGCGGCACCTCTTTCTTCGTTCGATACGGAACGGAGTTATAAGGAGGTCGAGATAGAAGAAAGAAGTCCGGAGGAACTACTATTTTTCGGTAAGAAGCAAATTGCACCACTTGACGTGAAGGTTTATAACCCAGCATTCGATTTCACGCCGTTTGAGCTGATCGAAGCGGTAATTACGGAAAAGGGTGTGATTCACGATCTGAAAGAAGACATTTAGGTAGATGTACAGAACCACGAGATTACACAAGATTTCCACAAGAATTTTTTTTCTTTTAGCACAGGTTTTCTTTTTCGTAAAAAGAAAAAGTGTTGTGTAATCTTGTGGTTTATTACCCGCGGGATACAATCCTGATAATCGTTATCTCTTCACGGGTATTGTTCTTATCAACCACTTGTTCATCCTCTGGCACTGGTTTACCGTTGCGCAGCACAACTACCTCTTCGGGATTTATTCCCAGCTTTTCTAACACCTTTTCATAGGTATCGTCATTCGCGACTTCTATCCGTCTCTCTTCCTCTTTACCCGCGAGGATCTTTACTTTCACGTCCATACACTTTTTCTTTTTTAACAAACCTTTTAGAAAAAGGTTTGATCCAAAAATAAAAAACGCTTCGCGAAAAAAAAATGGTTTCTTTCCGCAAACGCTTTCTTTCCTAAAGAAAGGGTTTAGAGCGCGACCGTATCCACTCACCCTTTGCCTCTCTCGTCGTGCCCACAACCAATCGCGTCTCGTGTTTCGTACGCTCTATCATGCCACGGGCTTCTATCGTTTCACCCGCTAACGCTTGCCCTGCATACGTATGTGTAAACGAAAGAATCTTGTTTACTTCAGGGTGTTCGAGTTCATAGATCGCAGGGCTATCAAAAGAGAAGGTAGCGTCTTTTACCTCCGCCGTTATCGTCCTATAGCCTGCTCTTTTGCCTTTCTCATAATTACGCTTATCCAACCGCTTTAATTCTTCTGGATCTCGCACGTATAGGATATCAAAGTACGTACCGCCGATTGCGCCCCTATGTCCCTTCCTCATTTCGTGTGCGACAAAATCATCATAGCTCAACTCAGGCTTCCGTTTCTGGTAAATCCGCCTCCACAGCCCGTCATTTATCTCGGTGGTAAGTCCCTCTTCGTTCGAATCTCTTACAACCTCTCTCGCCCTGTTGAAGTTCTCTCGCCCATAAATAACGAAATCGAGGTCGGATTTCTCGCCGTTAAGACCGCACAAAAAGGAGCCGGTAATACCTATTCTCTCCTTTGGAATGTGCCGTCCGAGAAGCTCATAAATGGTTTTGGCTCCCGCGTCACGCTCCGCAATTACTGGCAGCCGCACTTCAGGCATCAGAATCTCCTTTATATCTACTTTTGGAATCACGTGCACGTCTTTTACATAGTCGGGATGGTACTTTCTTAAAAACTCGTAACCGTCGTAAAAATCCAGTTTCCGGTATCTCCCCCTCCCTTCTGCTGACACTCGCCCCCCCTTTGCATCCGGGACATATCGCAGGAGACATTGTAACTCCTCATCTCCCAGATCATAGCGGACCACAGAGAAGATCCAATCGCGCTTCGTTATCACGAAATCCCGTATCCGTGCTCTCGTGTTCTGCATATATACATACCCGTTACCCTACACTTACTTTTATAAACGAAAAAACAGATATAAAGCAACTAAATGAAGCTGCTATTGAAGTACCCATTGCCTTTAGATGAAATGCCGTATACGGCTGAAGTAATCCTCGAAACGGGTGCGAAGATAAACATAGACCTGGCGACGAGAGGCGAACTTATCGTTGACGTCCCGGGGGATGACGTAGAACACGTTGCAGAGCTTTTCCGTGAGAAAGGGGTTGAAGTACGGAGATTAATGAAACTGATTGCCTGGGATGAAAAACGGTGCATCCACTGCGGTGCGTGCATCTCTGTCTGCCCAACAAAGGTGTTTACGTTCGATCCTTCGTGGAACATCAATTTAGAAGAAGAGAAATGTATTCGATGTGAGATATGCGTAAAAGCATGTCCTCTTAGCGCTTTAGCATGCATAGAATAGAATGATGAAAAAAGTAGGCGTTGCTGATACCACCTTCGCACGATACGACATGGGTGTGGCGGCGATAGACGAGCTGCGGAAAAACGCATCCGTGAAGATAGAGCGGTACACGGTACCGGGCATAAAGGATTTGCCGGTGGCGTCAAAGAAGCTAATCGAGGAGAAGGGCTGCGACATCGTAATGGCATTGGGGATGCCCGGACCCAAAGATATAGATAAGCAGTGCGCACACGAAGCGTCAATCGGTATTATCGCGGCTCAGCTTCTCACTTCTACGCATATAATAGAGGTCTTTGTCTATGAAGACGAGATAAAGGGGGAGAAGGAGCTGGCGTGGCTTGCAGATCGGCGTGCGCGGGAGCATGCACAGAACGCAATAAAAATGCTTTTCAAGCCGCAAGAAATGGAGCGAGAAGCCGGAATGGGAAAGCGTGAAGGATTTGAAGATGCAGGACATTTAAAGGAATAATTGAAAAGTACAAAAAGAATAAAAATAAATAATCTCGTGAAAATCAGTTTAATCTTGTGGTTATAAACCAAGAGGAGAAAAATGGCAAAAGAAGAAGAGATAAAATTGGGTTTTGTTGTCTCGGAATTTCATCGGGACATCACGTATCAGATGGAGATACTGGGTAGGGAGCATGCTGAGTTTCTTGGTGCGAACGTTCATCGCACGG
>JAUWPM010000121.1 GCA_030611585.1 Methanosarcinales archaeon
GTAAGTTATACCGATTTACATTCGTATTGCAGATGACACTTCGGACTATCTTCTTTTTTCGCTATTCTCTCGCTATTTCGTATGAAAAAGTGGATGGGGTAGACTAACAGCCTCTTTTTTCTTCCGCTTTGCCGTACCACAATCCTCAGTACTACGCAACTCCTATCCCTAACAGGTACAATACATCCTCTCATACTCACTGCCGAGCAATGCGAGGATTTTTCCATGAATCGGCCGTAAATTCAAGACCTTCCCCATCTTGGAGCCCGCGTAAAGGAGGGTAATACCCTCAAATACCTGAAAGACTCGTCTCATCGTTGGTTTCTTCGTTGGCTTTTTCTTCTGATCAGGTATTGTCTCGTTTTCGCTCTCCAGCGCTTCCCGCAACTTCTTCTCCGCTAAACTATAAACCACGAGTGCAAGTCCCATTACCATCACCATCGCAACTATCCTGCCCTCATTCTTCAGGAACATACTGTTGGCAAAGAAGAGAGGGTCCTTAAGGAATCTGAAGCCTCTTTCCGCATATTGCTGCTCCTTGTAAGCCGTAAGTGCTTCTTCATCACTGAGTTTCTCGCTGTCCAACTCGTTTGTAGCAACAATGAATTTCCCTTTTTTCAGCGTTTTCTTCTCTATTACCGATCTATCCTCTCCAAACTCCACTTTTATACGGTATATTGTCAGAGTTGGTTCATCTTTTCTGGGTCTCCCCCGACTACCATCTTTTTTCTTCTTCTTCATCCTAACCTCGGTTGCGCTTATTTTGTGATACGTCCACCCCTTTTCCATCTCCTGTGCTGCTTTCTGTGCATCTTCCAGGCTGTGAAACTCTTGATTGAAGAAATGCCATACATCCTTCTCCACCTGCTCTTTCTCCTTCTTTATTTTCCTTTCCAGCGTTTTCGTCTCCCTCGCAAACGCTTTCTCTGAGAATACCACTACCCATCGCTGTTTTACACTGCCGTATTCCACCTCGGTACTGAAGAGGCGGTAACCATTGAGGGCGGTGCTATGCCTCTTTTCCGTGTCTGAGTTTTCCAGCACTTCTTTTGCTTCTGATAACGTCTCCGGAACCCTTGTTATCCATGTATAGTCATCAGAAATTTCTTCCAGATTCTGCTCCGAATATACCGCACTGTCCCATACCCATATTTTGTCTTCGCCCCATTTCTCCTGCAATGACTGCCCATACTCTTTCACCATTTCCCTGAAATGGTTCTTGTCGGAAGTATTGCCACTCAAAGCCTGTATGAAAACAGGCAAACTGTCAGACATGACCAGGGAGATAACAAACTGCTTCAAATCGGGTCTACCGTCCTTAGAGAGGCCATACGTTATCTCTATTGGCACTGCATCCAGGTCACCTTCTTCATGCGTATACTCTCCTTGAAGGTTTATTGAAGAAGTGTCACCGTGAAGGAAGCGCCCTGAACACGCATTATAAGCATTGGCTGTAATCCGCATGAATGCACTCTCAGGGCCATTCTCGCATAACTTATCTAAAGTCCGTCCCAAGACATCATCATTGAAATCGTCCGCCTTTAGCCCACCCCTTATCAATAACTCCACTGGCTTTGTCGCCATGAACTCTGGAAATAGATACAGTGGTCGGTCAACAAATCCTAGGGCGTTCAGAACCATGGCAACAACAGCCTCTCCGCAGGTCACCTTCTGGCGTGGATCCACGCCCACGATTCGGTCGATCTCGCCTGCTAAATCAATCTCTCTACATACCTGGGCTACTATACCAAGATGGCCCATGCTTTTACTGCTATATTCGGCTAAACTTGCGGTCTCTCCTGCGTCTGCTTGCGTATTTGGATACATTGATACTCACATACCCCGATAAGAAGAAGTACCTATTTAAAAATATCGGTTAATCACTCGGCGTTTCCCACAAATTTAAATATGTAGGTTGTTTTATTCAGAATGTGCGGAATGTGGGATCTACGAAATCTTTAATCTCTTTTTCAGTTTTATCATCTAAAGGTCTATTCAAAAGATCCTTAGTCACGGAAAGCAAAGTATACTCATATCTTTTCAGTTCATTTCTCTCCTGTAATCGTGAATATAGGATATTAGTAAGAAACATGAGCATAGCGCCAACTATTACACCAATTAAAGGGGAATTATACCATAATCCGTCACTATTTGATACTACCTGAATAGTTAGATTTGCAGGAAAAGAGTAGTAGTCCGCAGGTATAAAACTTCCATTGATTAACAAGGGCATTTTTAGCATTTATATGATTTTTTATTATTTAAAAGTTCGATAAAACTATTGGGCACCCTAAAAATCATTCCCCCAGCAACCGTGCAATCATACTTCTCTTCCCCTCCTTTTCTTCGCTCACGCCCTGCACTTCCTTTTTCGGCGCTTTCTTCTCCACCGTTCCCATCTCCACTGCTCTACCACCATGTTCACTCCTGCGCACGCGAATATCAACAAGTATAGGCATCTCTATGCTCGTACTCGAAAGCAGAGCAACACCCTGCGGTATTCTCTTGATCTCCTCCTCCATCTCACTGCTCATAAATTCTAAACCACGACTCAACGCTCTGATGTCATTCGGGTTCGATACCCTGAGTATTATCTGCGTATTACACTGTGAAATAACGTTCTTGTCCACCCGTGCAGGTCTCTGCGATATGACCAGCAGCCCAAGCCCGAATTTACGGCCTTCCGAAGCGATGGTTCTCAATATATTGGAGCTGACGGCTTTCTCAAAGCCACGTTCTGGACAGAAGTTGTGTGCCTCCTCGATAACGAGCATAAACGGCGGTATCTTCCCCATCTTCCTACCTTCAAATACCTCTTTGCAGATACGATAAACGATAAGCTGCTGTAATTTCGGGTCTGCGCCTTTCATGTCTATTATTGACGCCTTATCCACTTTCACAAGCTCCTCTATGCGTGTGGGGCTGTCGGATAATATACC
>JAUWPM010000034.1 GCA_030611585.1 Methanosarcinales archaeon
AAGAGCTTATTAGATCTCTCCTGTTTAAAATTAGACCTTCAAAAAGTGTTGAGAAGGCAGGTAGATGTTCTTACTTATAAATCACTTCATCCGCTACTCAAGGAACGGATATTGAGTGAACAAGAGGTGATTCTATGAAGAAAGACGCCACGACATTCATAGAGCACATATAAAAGGCTAAATGTGCTTCATGAACTCTGCCCTACTCATTTGAAGGTCGTGTTTTATTATCTTGTTTAAAAGCCCCCTATCAATATCCTCACCGGGATGATTCGGGATAATTGTTGTCCTACCATCAGGATGTTCAAAAAACATGTGGCTTCCTTGTTGCCTCTTAAATTCAAATCCAAGTTCTTGAAGTACTTTTGATACTTCCTTAGCTGACATGAGTGGCAATTTCGCCATGATCAAACCTCTACTTCAACCTGCTGTAACCCTAGAAATTTGGATCTGACAGGCTCAGGCTTTTTCATACTGAGGTATAAAGCTATAGCCTCTTTGGTTCTTTCCATAAGTTCGTCATATGACTTTGCCTGAGTATGGCATCCTGGAAGTTCAATTACCTCTGAAATAAGATATCCATCCTCGCCTTCTTCAACAATAACATTAAATTTCTCGATCATACTAATTAATAATGAACTATTGAATCATATTTAAAGTTTATATCGGTCCCTTGCCGACTCGCTACCGCCGCATTAATCAAATTTTCGCTCTTGTTCCCTTACTTACCTTTAAACTCCGGCTTCCGCTTTTCTAAAAAAGCTTTTAACCCTTCTCGTGCATCCTCAGTTGCCAGTGCCGCTCCAAAGCATTCCGATTCGTACTCCAATGCATACTCTAAGTTCATTTCTACACCTCTATTCACCCCATACTTGAGTGTCCCGAGTGCAGCAGGACTTTTTGACAGCAATTTTTTGATTAGTTCCTCAACCTCACGGTCAAGTTCATCTACAGGGACAACGGTATTCACGAGTGTTAACCGAAGCGCTTCTGTTGCATCTATCTGCTCACTGGTCATCAGCAGTTCCATCGCTTTTGTCTTCCCTATCAATCTCGGTAGTCGCTGAGTCCCACCACCACCGGGAATAATTGCCAGATTTATTTCCGGCAGACCAAATATCGCAGTCTCTGAAGCAATTCTGAAATCACATGCCATTGCAAGTTCTAACCCACCACCCAAGCAGAACCCGTTTATCTTTGCTATTACCGGCTTCTTCAGCGTTTCTATCGAGGTGAATAGTCCCTGAACCCACCGTGACCACGCTCCGGCTTCTTCGGGCGTTTTATTTAGTATCTCGCTTACGTCCGCGCCCGCACAGAAAGCCTTATCGCCCGCTCCTGTTATTACAATTACATGAGCATCAACATCAGCTTCTGCATCCTCCAACGCATCTCGTAGCTCCGTCAATAAAGCCGTGTTCAATGCGTTCAACGATTTCGGTCTGTTAAGCGTTATCGTTTCAACGTGTTCCTTCTTATTATACAGGAGGTTTTTGTATCCCTTTTCTTCGGTCATTTTCATCATAAAACCCTTTCCCTGCCTTTCTACCGGTCCAGCCTGCCCGCACCATCTGTACCATAAGAAGCGCTGGTTTGAATCGCTCACTTCCCGTCTCGTTGTACATCGTATTGAGCACCGCAGCCACAATGTCTATTCCGATCA
The DNA here is from genome assembly GCA_030611585.1 of Methanosarcinales archaeon. GTDB lineage: Archaea > Halobacteriota > Syntropharchaeia > Alkanophagales > Methanospirareceae > JACGMN01. The sequence continues at coordinate 1,664 of JAUWPM010000034.1, forward strand.
AGTCCAGAAGCTGGAACGGACCCATGGGCCAGTTAAAACATAATCTCGCGATTTTATCAATATCTTCAACCGATGCGACCCCCTCTTCGTGCATTCTCACCGCTTCGTTCATTACTAAGCAGATCATTCGACTCACTACGAACCCCGGCGAATCCTTTACCTCTATCGGCTCCTTTCCCAACGACCTGATGAACTCGTCCGTTCTCCGCACCGTATCTTCTGAGGTTAACAGTGATCTTATTATCTCGACACCGTGCACGAGCGGCGGCGGGTTCATGAAATGTGTCCCGATCACCTTATCCGGCCGTTTCGTTACAGTCGCTAACGCAGTGATAGGAAAGGTTGAAGTGTTACTTGCGAGAATGGTATGCTCCGGACAGATTCGATCTAACTCCCCGAATAGCTCCTCTTTCAGGTTAAAATCCTCGTAAACTGCTTCGATAACGAAATCCGCACCCTTTGCACCTTCTTTTAGGCTCGTTGTCGCACGTGCACGGAGCGCATCCAGAATACTATCCGCCTCCTCCTGCGGTAGACGTCCTCTCTTCACGAAGATCGAAAGACCGCCCTGAATATTCCTCAGTCCACGCTCTAACGATTCTTCATTTCGACTTACAACCGAGGTCTCGTAACCTGCTTGCGCACACACTTGCGCTAATCCATTCCCCATCACCCCGATTCCCACGACACAGACTTTCTTTATATTCATAACTTCTTTCTTCTTCTCGTTCATTTCCTTCGTTCATTCGATAACGCCAAATACCGGACACGTATGCGCCCCGCCAGAGAACTTATCGCCTTTGTACGTGTACGCACCGCTCATTTTCACCCGCTTACCGAGTAGGTCTTGCGTGGCACGCTCAGTATCGTAATCGAGCCGCCCGACAACGCTCGGCCCCTCTTTCGTCTTCACCAGACACGGAATGTACGGAGTATCATCTTCAAATCCCTCTGACGGCACACGAATGACCGTAAACGTCTCCAACTCGCCTTCGCCACTCAATTCCGTTCGCTCCAGCATCCGTCCACCGCACCACTGGCATACGGGCATTGGATGGCACGTTATTTTGTCACATGTGGCACACCGCAGCCCTAACAATTTCCCCTCTTTTATGCCCGCTTCATAGTCCGCATAAGTTAAAACCGTGTATTCCTTCTCCAGTTCTTCATGCTCTTTTCCGGTCATTTTTTTGTCACCTTTTTATTAGCCAATAGCCACTAGGGACTAGCCACTAGGGGTTAGGAGTGTTTTAAGCTGTTTATTAAGGCGTTCATCATCTTGCTTATTTCAATGATTTTTTGTAATATTTGTTCTTGCAAGTCTTGAGCGTTCACATATCCAAGGTTGTGGGATATTGTCATTGGTGTCTCCACCTCCAAAAGAGAGCCTCTGGCTATTCTCAAGAATTGTATATACCCCTTTGTTGTCCCTCGCCCCCATCCCTCAGCGATATTCGCTGGTACTGACACAGCCGCCCTTCGCAGTTGATTTGTCAAACCATAAAGTTCTTCATTTGGAAAAGTTCGCGTAACTTTATAAATATCCGTTACCAATTCCATTGCCTTCTTCCACACCTTCAAATCCTGATACGAATTTATCATTTCCCCCATTTCCCCCTTCCATAGTGGCTAGTGGCTAATCTCTAGTGGCTAGTCCCTATTCCCTCTTTCCCCTACCAAGAATAATATGACACAATGTCCCGAAGTCCCCGCCAAGCGTATCAGTCATCCCATACTCCGGAACAGGGTCAATTTGATTGCCTTTCGGCGCTTCGCCCCGCATCTGCTTAACAATCCAGTAAACCTGCGATGCCCCCGTTGCACCTATTGGATGCCCCTTGCCGATCAACCCGCCGGACATATTTACCGGTATCTTCCCACCCAAATCCGTTTGCCCCTCTGCGGTTGCCTCTGCCGCCTCACCCCAGTCGAAGAACCCCATACACTCCAGTGCGATCAATTCCGCGATCGTGAAACAATCGTGAGCTTCCACCACGTCAATGTCTTTGGGGCTGAGTTTTGCATGCTTAAATGCTGCTTTTGCAGAGCTTATCCGTGAAACTGGCTTTGTTAAGTCCTCCATCTTTGATAACGGCCCGCCTGAACCCTGCCCTGTCCCCAATACGTAAATCGGCTCGTCAGTATACTTCCGTGCTTCCTCCGCCGGACAGAGCACTAAAGCCGAAGCACCATCAGAAAACGGACAGCAGTCCAAAAGCGTTAACGGGTCGGCGACCATTCGTGAATTAACGACGTCCTCGACCTTCAAATCGCTAAGCTTCTTATAAAATTGCGCTAAGGGATTTAAAGCGCCATGCCGGTGATTCTTTACTGAAACAGACGCCATTTTCTCTCTCAGTGTATCCAACGGCATGTCATAATTTTTTGCATAGCGCCTCGCAGCCATTGCGAATACACCGGGGAACGTGAGTCCCGCAGGTCCCTCTGTTGGCGCATGGCAGCTCATGGCGAACGTCCGCGTTGCAAATGGCGTCCCCATCATCAATGCCTTTTCCACGCCGCCTGCGAGCACTATATCGTATTCGCCCGCACCGACCCACAGCGCAGCGTCTCGTATCGCAACGGATGCTGATGCACATGCACCTTCAAACCGCGTTGCAGGTATAGGATCCAGATTGAGTTCCGCAGCCGAGAACCCTGCGGGCATTACCTGCCCCTCCTCAAAACCCGGAAGCGCGGCACCCTGGAACAACGCTTCTATGTCCTTCAAGTCCACACCCGCGTCGTCAACTGCTTGCAGTGCCGCCTCAGAAAATAACTCAAGTGAGGTCTTCGAAGCTCGCCCAAACTTCGTATGTCCAATTCCTATTATCGCCACGTCTCTCATTCGTATCCCCCTCCCCCATTTACCCTCATCTGTTTTAGTTAAAAATAAATCGTTGACACTGATTAACGCAGATTAACACAGATGATAAAAAATTAAATCCGTGTAAATCTGTGTCTTAAATAAAAAGAAGCTATACTTTATATACAATAAAAAACTGCTAAATCACTCACGTATATCTACACAGAAAGTCTTTCATCCCTGTTATTATAAACGCTTCACCGCTTGTTTTAATTTCCTCCGCTATCAACACATAGCCGTTTTCCGAGTACGCCACGTTTCCTCGTGCCTTAACCGGCATTCCGAAATAAACATGCTCTTCCTTTTCTTCATCTTTCAACTTCAGAAATACCGCACCCGTACCGTCATCCAATACTAACGTCCTTCCGTCTGGCTTCTCTGCGGCAGATACAATATTCCCTTCCACGATTACATCAAATGCACCTTCGCATCTGACTATTTCCCCTATAGTTCTCTTCTTTGGCTTTATCAACTCAGCGTAACGTGGAAAAGCAATATCATCTCCGATGATGCTTACTTTCGTGTTTCGCTCGATATACAACGTAGGTAAGCCCTTCCACCTCTTCGCGGACGCATTCTCTATCTGGACTACCGCATCCTTTACGAGTTCTTCTCGCTCTGCCCACGAGACTAAAGGTAATTTGGCGGTGTCGTCCGCAATGATCCCACGAAGAGCATATTTTTTATCGCCTTCTTTTGTACGTATCTCCCCTCTTGATACGTCTAATATCCTGCATATCGTGCTTATTCCGGATTCCCCCTGCTTCACGAAACATAGTTCTCTATTCCTACCGACTGAAAAACTGAAGAATCCATGCTTTTCGTATTCTCGCTGCATCGCCACGCCACGTTTAGTAGAAGGAGGTATACGAAGAAAATACTTTTTAAAAAGCGTGCGATAAAAATGTGCAAAAAAGACGTGATCGGCTTGGGCGCCTTGAATTACGATGTGTTGTATGCCGTGGAGCGAATAGCACGAGGTGGGGAGGAGGTAGGGATATTCGACGTAAAGAAAGCGCCGGGCGGATCTGCGGCGAATACCATCGTTGCGTTAGCACGACTGGGCGCTGAGGTTGGCTTCGTGGGAGTGGTGGGCACCGACGAAGAGGGTGAACGGATTGTGGACGAATTCAGAAAGGAAAGTGTGGAGACGCGGATACGGAAGGAAGACGGCTACACGGGCGCTGCAATAGGATTCGTGGATGCCCAGGGGGAACGGGCACTATACATCTATCCCGGCGTGAATGATGAGTTCTGCATGGCGGATATAGATAGAGAATTTGTAAACAATGCGCGATTCCTGCATACCAGTTCGTTTGTAAGCAAGGCGCAGTTGGAGATGCAATGCGAATTGGCGAAGAGCATTAAGTCAAAGCTCAGTTTTAGCCCCGGTATGCTCTGTTTCAAATACGAGTTTGCGGATTTGGTGGGGGTGATAGAGCGAAGTGAAGTGGTTTTTCTCAGCCTTGCTGAATTAAGTTCGTTGGTAAAAGGAGAGCGTTATGAAAAAGGCGCTGACGTTCTTTTAAACCGCGGTGCTCGGATAGTCTGCGTGACTCTGGGCGAACGCGGCAGTTATGTTACTGATAGTACGAGTGCAGCGCACGTAATTGCCGCATATCCAGCGGATGTCGTGGATACGACCGGAGCAGGGGACGCATTCGCCGCAGGATTCCTCTACGGGTTGCTCCACGAGAAGAGCATACAGGAAAGTGGTAAAATCGGCAATTTAGTGGCTTCGTTCTGCATACGTGAATACGGCGCTCGGAACGGGTTGCCTTTCAAACTTTCTTTTCCAAAGAAAGTTTAATCAAAGAAACAACAAGGGGGCAGAGCCCTCCTTAACAGCCCCCAACCGAAGACTTTTTGGATTAAACCTTTTTCTAAAAGGTTTGACTTATCAACCCTCCCAGCCAATTACAAAAAAGTTTGTTTTGGTTATTTGAGAGTGCCATATTATACAGAAGCTTTCACGACTTCTTCTACGTATTGCTTCCGTTCATTGGATATGAATGCTGAAACCTTCTGAATGAACGTAGCAGTTTTTCTTTTAGCACAGGTTTTCTTTTGGAAAAAGAAAAAGTGTATAAACGTTCATCAATCTACCCTGATATGTATCCACGTTACCCGTAGCTTTTAACGCTCGTTCCAACCAGTTGAGGTCAACCGCCGTAAAGCTACTGCCCGCATGAATCTTCTTGAATCCGTCCGCATTCAATTCACCTACAATAACCTTCTCCTTTGCTACTCTACATACCTCGTGAATAAACTTCATCCTTCTGCTAAGTGCAACGTGATGCAAAACGCCGTAACTGATCACCACATCAAAACTCCTGTCGGGATACGAAAGCGCGGTTGCATCGCCGTGCTCAACAGTGATTTTCGCTTCCAGCCATTCACCTTCGGCGTCCCTCTTAGCCGTAATCAACGCATCCTCGGCAATGTCTATATTCGTAACGACGCAGTTGAAATCTCTGGCTGCGATAATCGCCAGCGGACCGGCTCCGATATCAAGCACGTGCTCATTCCGCACGTCCCAGTGCTTCAAAATCTCCGCTCGCTCTATTAAGCCATCTGCATTCTCTTTCATTCTACTCGTCTCTTACATTTTAGCCATTACTCCATTACTTATAAATGTAATTTTTGTACATGGGATGGCATAGCATAGAGTAGCATAAGGAGCATCATGAAAACAGAAACAGAGCGTTTGCCGTGCGTGAAAGCGGAGAAGAGGAGAGGAGAGACAATCCGACAAGCGTTAAAGGAACGCAAACTGCTGAGTACCGACGTCAGGATAATCGCTGATGACAAGTTCATTTATTTACCGCTTACACGAGCGTTAACCGATGCCGAACTGAGATATATAGACGCAGCGGGACTCCTAATTTTAACACGCGAATTTGCGATTTTAGAACAGAGGAAGAGCATAGAGGATATTATTGGATTTAAACCATCGTATGAAGTAATAGGGGACATTGCAGTGCTCACCGAGGCGGTAAACGAGTCGAACGAACAGCTCGTAGCGCACGCACTGATGAATCGTCATAAAAATATTAAAGTGGTAGCAAAACGGATTTCACCGGTAGAAGGCGTATTCAGAACAAGAAAGCTGAGGATAATCGCCGGCGCGAACCGGACGGAGACGATGCATACGGAGAATGGGTGTAGATACAAGCTCGATCTGGAAAAGGTTTATTTCAATCCTCGGTTGGCGGGAGAACGAAACAGAGTAGCAGCGCAGGTTGCACGCAGCGGAGTGGATGCGGAGGGAATAATAGACATGTTCGCAGGTGTTGGCTCGTTCTCCATACAGGTTGCGAAACGAGCACCGCAAAGCCACGTTACGGCAATTGACATCAATCCCGAGGCGATACGGTATCTCAGAGAGAACATAAAGCTGAATGGTGTACGGAACATCGAAGCGATCGAAGGAGACGTAAGTGAAATTTACGCACGGTTCCGAAACACGGCAGACCGGATAATTATGAACCTTCCGAAAAGCGCATATCTATTCCTACGCGAAGCTTTGAGTATGCTCAAACCCCGTGGTGGAACAATTCATTTCTACGATCTGGAATCGGCTTATTCCGATGCGAGTGATAAGAATAAGAAAAGTAAATCGCTTGAACGAGCAATAGTCCAGGCGAAAGAGAGGCTGATGGTGAAAATAGAAGAGTTGGGCGAAGAGTTTCACGTTCAATCAATAGAGATACTGGAAGCGCGAAAAGTGAAAGCTTATGCCCCTTATGCGTATATAATAGGGATAGATGCGAAGGTTAAAAGATAAGGGGAACAGCTCCAAAGATATTTCTCATTCATAAACTTAGATTTTCAAGTTGCTTATGAGTCAGTCCATTAAAGGACATTATATGCAAATGGGCCACCAGTACCTCTCTTCTTCATCTCACATCACCACGACAACCAGAAGAATCATAATGACTTTTGCAATCATGCTACTCAGGTAATTTATAACGGTTATCTTCACGCCGAGCTTGCCAAACAGGGATATGTACATCGAGAGACTGTATTTCAGGTATGCCAGCGTTATAATCAACATGCTGCCAATAAGCAGTGTTATTATAGCTTGCTTCGCGGTGATCACCCCTTTTGCGAGCAGCGCGGCAACAATCGCGTAGCCTGCGGAGAAATGCGCTAAATCCGCAACGAGTGCGGTGATCACCTCCCCGGGTAAATCCAATACGCGTAAGACTGGATCAAAGACTACACAGATATTGTCCATAACGCCAAATGTGAACAGAAAATCAATAACCAAAAACGCCGTCACCATTATCGGCAGTACTCGTTTCAGCGTGGTAACCGATTTTTTCAGTGCAGTCTTCAGTTGCTGATTCTTTGGCGTTATTGTTGTATTCTCGTAGATCTCCCCTTCGACACATGCCGGTTGAGGAAAGCGAAATTTAGCATAAACGAACGCGCCAAAGGATTGTATAAACGCGGCGAGCAGATTAAGCGCAATGTGAATGCCACCGATGAAAGGACCTAACAGCACGAGTGCAATTGGCACATGCACTCTGAACAGCGATTCACCGACGACACTGGGAAACGTGCTCATTACCACTGTGAGTATCGTCTCCTCATCGCCGATTTTTCCCTCGTGATAGAACCCTGCCAGGGTTGCTTTTCCAGCAGTGGGATTGAAAAAAGCAGCGAAAAGAGAAACCGCACCCTCTTTCGGCAGGTTCGATGCACGGCAGAACGGTCTTATGAACGGCGATAATTTCCGTATTGCGTCGCTTTCAAGCACGACGTTCGCAATGATCACGCCCACAGTAATGAGGGTTACAGCTCTGATTAAATAGATCGCGATGTTCATGGGTTACTTCTAATTGTATCGCGCCGAAGGAATATCTAATTTTCAATGGGCGATAGTATAAGCGGTTCATCGAGCTATTCGCTTAAATCTATTAATGTATCGTAATCACATCTCCAACGTGCTCTGTTTCGCGCTTCGTTCTTTTACCAGCTTGCTCCACCGCCTGTAATCCCGCAATTTCCACGCATCCGCCTTCTTCAGGTCTGGAATGCCGCACGCTGGCTCTTCTTTCGCTTTCGCAAAATGACATTTCAAACAGCAGCCATCACAACCCTCAACTGGCTCAAACCGCTTTCCATCTCCTTCCCTCACGTAAAGCGGTATGTCAACACCCTCGCAATTATAAGAACTCATAAATTCAGCGTTTAAACCTCGAACTTCTTTCCCACCAAGCGACTCAAACTCCATGCAGAGCCCCATCGTCACCTTATTCCTATCGCAAATCGCACGCATCGTTCCGAACAGCTTTCGCCGGTATGCTATATTAGCATGAAGTCGCCCAATCATCCGCTCCGTGTACAAGTTCGCAATCTCTTTTTTGGAAATGCCAAACCGCGTCTCGAGCACATTATAAATCTCGTACTTCATCGCCAGTGGGATGTCCATACAGCTCGTGATGATATGCCCTGCACCAGCATCAACTACTCTTCGCACCAATTCTTCCAGCTCTTCCTGGTTATCCGTCACAAAGGGGATTATCGGGTCAATTCTGCACACGGCGAACTTATCCGCATTCGCAAGCCGTTCTATATTTCGCACCAGTTCGTCGGTTGATGCTACATCGCCAGTCATCAGTCGCCGTCGTTTATCCTCATTTAGCGTTAGGATAGAGACTTCTCCAAACGAGTGCTCCTGTTTTTTAATCAGTTTCAGCGCCGTTTCGCTTATTCGCCCTTTTGTGGTGAACTGCACAGGAATATTGCGGTTAACAAACTCCTTCAATATCTGCTCACTCAATTCGTATTTATCGTTTAGCGGCTGGAACGGATCGGTAACCGGTGAGAGATACCCGCAACTTGCTACGGTCAGCCCGTCCAGTTGCCGCGCGACTTTCGCCGCAAAGTCATTGAATACCGTAACAACTCCTTTCTCCCGAAATAGCCTGAAATAGCCGCCTAACGCATGTGAATAACAAAATAGACAGTTATGGCTGCAGCCGTTATAAGGGTTGATCAAGAGCTTTTCTGAGGTGCATTCCCTGTTACCATGGGGTTCTATACCGTTCCACCAGCCGTGTAACTCCTTATTCGATTCAACCACGATATGGGGTATCGGGCGTTCTTTAACCTCAAATTGCTTAGACGTTCTTCCAAATTCAATGGTTATCTTATTGCTACCCATATCACTCAAACAGCATTTTTGATTTTAAAAATATGATTCTTCCCAGAAGGATCTTCGTAAACCTTCTCAAGCTGCTCGCAATCTTCAAACTTCTTTAGACACTCTGGAGCGTTCCGCAGTTCTTCTTTCCCTACATACACGTACTCACACCCGTATTTCCGCATAACCTCCACTGTATCTGAACTATTACCTCTGTAAGCACGTTCCACATCTTCCTCACGTTCCCAAATATCAAGTCCATGCCTGTAAGCCCAATTTACATAGCCAAGCACCCTTAATCTCCCTCCTATCATGCTCACCGGGGCATGAATAGAAGACCATGTCAAGAACACAGCTCTCTCAGGTGTGTTTTCTCGTACCCCTACTCCAGTCTCATATTCTCCAACATCGGCACAGGGATAGTTCGTGGATACGTTCCAGGTTGCCACTAAAACGGAAGCGAAAATAGAAAACACGAGCAGCAGCGTAATTACGAGAAAACAATATTTAATAGCAGTCAAGATTTAAGATTATGAAATCTTTTGATTCCGTCAAGAAGTACCTGCGGAGCGTATTAAAGATTGTAACTACGCCTAACTGGAAAATATTGTATCTATTGCTATTCTTTCTGTCGTTTGCAATTTTCTGGTTGTCGGGTGAGGGGCATCCATCTTACTACAACTACTACGTTAGGTTGTCCGATGCGTTCCTGCACGGCAGGCTATATCTGCTGGAGAACCCGTCTTGGTTGAACGAGCTGATTCCTTGTGATGGAGGATTCTATGTAGTTTATCCCCCATTTCCGGCGGTCGTGATGATACCCTTGGTCGAGGTGTTTGGTGCAAGTCTTAATCAAACATTGGTTTCTGTGTTTGTGGGTAGCCTGTGTGTAGTAATGGCATGTGCTGTTGCTAGAGATGTAGGAGGTGAAGGTAAGAATGAAGCTGTGCATGTATGGTCGGCAGTATTGTTCGGATTTGGCACGATTTTCTGGTATCTTGCCAGTGTGGGTTCAGCTTGGTACTTAGCTCATGTAATGTCTGTGTTCTTCTTGTTTATGGCAATACACGAAACACTGAATAGAGGGCGACCATTACTGGTGGGTTTGCTTGTTGGGGCGTCTTACTGGTGCAGGCTGCCAACAATACTCACTCTGCTGTTCTTTGCAGTGATGATTGTCTCTAAACAGCGTTGGAACGTGTCGAAGTCGGTGTTACCCTTACTTAAGATGTTTGCAGGAGCATCTTTTTTCGTCGGTTTGAATATGTTCTACAACTTTATCAGATTTGGTACGCCATTTGATGTGGCGTGTTGGTTGATACCGGGCATCTTGGATGAGCCTTGGTTTAGCGAGGGACTGTTCAGTTTGTCATACATACCTTGCAACTTAGCGGCCATATTAATGGGACTGCCGGTGTTCATTTCTGAACCGCCATTCGTGCTCCCCCCGTGGACTGGCATGGCGATATGGGTGACGACACCAGCATTTATTTACGCCTTCAAATCAAATAGGAAGGAAGCCATCACTTGGGCATGCTGGCTTGCTATACTGGCCGTAGCTTCCGTGATATTCTGTAGAGGATGCGCAGGTTGGGGTTTTGGATACCGATATGCAATGGATTTCTATCCTTTTCTGTATATACTCACGGTGAAGGGCATGGGAGAAAGAATCAAGTGGCATCACAAGGTGCTTATACTCCTCTCTGTATTGGTCAACCTGTGGGGTATATTATGGGTCAACAAGTTTGGCTGGTGGGCGATTTGACTTTGTGTAAGGGGTTTAGCAGTAAAATCTCAAATTTGCAAGATAAAATACCAAAGGTCCGCCCTTTACAAAATAAAAAGCCCACGCGGGTTTTAGCTCTGAGACCAATGCCCGAACCTGCGAATGCGAACATCTGGATTAAGTAGGGCAAAAAGAGTGGCAAGAAGAAAAAGGGGAGTGCGGAAAAGCAAGCGAGAGGAAGTAAATAAGGTGCGTAGAAACCAGCACACTGAGAAGCATGCATAACAGCAGTTTCTCCTGAATATTCAGGTGTTTGAAGTACTGTTCAACTATTACGTAGCCCGGGATGAAAAGAGTAAAAAGCAGCGCTGAAACGAGAGATGCATGAGGTGAGAAGAAAGATGTCAGGAGCACCAGAAGAACAGGCAATGCTTTAAGTGTCCGGTGTTTTAAAATCCATCCTATCATGTTTTGTTTCATAAGAGGTTTGCGAAGCAAAAAGGTTTTCTTTTCCGAAGACGCTTTTTTTATAAAAGAGAAGGGTTAAAATGGAGATGTGGACTGAACTAAAGTTCGGAAAAGGAACGTTTTCCCCGGTGGTAAGGACGGTAGAGGAGATGAAGGGAGTCGTTTTTGATAAGCGTTTTTTAGCAAGCGCGAACATGGATGTGGAGCTGTATTATATGTTCCGGGATGTCTCGAAGGACGAAGAAGATGCGAATAAGATAAAGGAGCGGGGATTGCGATATGACGTTACGATTATCCCTCCGCGTACGCTCGGCTCGGAATTTGTTAAAACCGCGGGACATTATCATCCTTATCTCACAGGGTCAAAACTAACCTATCCGGAGATGTACGAAGTATTAGAAGGCGATGCGCATTATCTCTTGCAAAAACGAGAAGAGGAACGAGGCATTGAAAAGATAACCGACGTAGTAGTGGTAAAAGCGAAAAAGGGGGATACGGTTATAATCCCGCCTAATTACGGGCACGTTACGATTAACCCATCTGAAGCGACGTTAAAGATGGCTAATTGGGTTGCCCGCACGTTCTCCTCGATCTACGAGCCTATACGGGGGAGAGGCGGTGCGGCTTATTTTGAACTGACAACTGGCGCGTTTATAAAGAACGAACGTTACGAAACGGTACCGGGTATTAGATTCTTAAAGCCTTCTGATACGTGGCTGAAGGAATTAGAACTCGATAAATGCTCAGAGATGTATGAACTACTGAGAGAGCCCGAAAAACTGGATTTCCTTGTTAATCCCGATCGGTGGTTTACTTAAAGTTCAAAAATATACGGGGAGCGAACTTCTCAGAAGACGTTGAACGCAACGAACAAAATGCAAAGCGAAATAGAAGACCAGATAAGGTCTGCGATAGACGTAATAAAAAGTGGTGGCACGATCGTGTATCCCACGGAAACCGTGTACGGCTTGGGCGCCGATGCCTTCTCGGAAGAAGCGGTGCGTAAGGTATATGAGCTAAAAAAAAGAGGTTTGTCACAACCTATCTCACTCGCTGTTTCCTCATTCGAGATGTTGCAGACTGTTGCTTATGTAGATTCCAAAACGTTGGAAATTCTGACCGAGCTGCTGCCCGGGCCTATAACGGTATTATTGAAAAAAAGAGATATTGTGCCGGATGTCTTAACTGCTGGATCGGATGTCGTTGGCGTGCGATTCCCGGATAATGAAATAGCACTGAGCATAATACAGGAAACGGGACCGATAACCTCGACAAGTGCGAACGTGTCCGGGCAGAATCCACCGGCTCGTGTAGAAGAAGTAGAAATAGATGCAGATTATATTATTAATGGAGGGAGATGTAAGTATAGTATGCCGTCCACCGTGGTGGCTATGACAAGCGTGACGGCGAACGAAATAGAGATAGAAATAAAAAGAAAGGGAGCATGTTATGACAGAGTATTGCACGTCCTGCGGAGTAAAGTTGTTGGAAAAGGGATTCACCGTCTTTCCGTGCCCGAGCTGCGGGGAGAGCGAGATAGGTAGATGCGCGAAATGCAGAAAGCAAAGTAATTTATACAAGTGTGATGAATGTGGGTTTGTGGGTCCGTAGAAAATGAGATGGCAAGGTAAATCCAGGAGAAAGTACACCGGGGGAAGGCTTCACCTTAACCGGAGGAAGAGGGAACACGAGGCGGGCAGACCCGCCGCAGACACTACTATCGGAGAGACACGAAGAAGAAAGATCAGAACGAGAGGTGGCAACGTGAAAATGCGGTTGCTCAGGTGCGAATTCGCAAACGTTGCAGATCCGAAAAGCGGAACCACAAAAACGGCTAAGATAATAACCGTGAAAGAGAATCCCACAAATCCGTTCTACGCACGCCGGAACATCACGACAAAAGGCGCGGTGATCGAGACGGAAATTGGCGATGCGGTGGTGACCAGCAGACCGGGTCAAGTGGGGATCGTGAACGCGGTATTAATTTGATGGATATTAAATTAATT
>JAUWPM010000123.1 GCA_030611585.1 Methanosarcinales archaeon
GAGTTCGAGGAGAAAGAACCTATCAAGCTCGAATCACGCTGTAAAATGGAATCTAATTTGACGTATAGGGAAATACGGGGTGTGCATCCCGGCGAGAAGATCGTTGTGGATGGCGTCGTTATCGGCACGGTTTCGGGTGAAAGCAGAAATAATAGTGTTACGTTGGTCGCGAAAGAGGGCAAACTGGTAAAAGTCCTGGGTGGCACGTTGATAAAGCATAACCTTGAGAAGCTGTCCCCGTTGGACCTGGAGAGAGAGATGGTAAAAACGGCATCGGTGATTAGACGGACGAACCCGAAACGAGTAGAAAGAGACGGGATGCCCAGGGAGGGAAAGAAAAAGAAGATAGCTTGTTTTTTCTACACCGTGGAGACGCTTTTTCCTAAGCTTGAGGGGATAGATGCCGACGTTGAAGTTGCGGTAACCATAGGGGACGATACGACGAGCATTGCCGGCGACATACTAAAGAGGTTTGGCATTCGCATGATTGGCATTACGGATGGCGACGCAGATGGATTGATCGCGGGGATAGAAAGCGGGGCTTTGGATGAATACGCGAAATTCCTACCGCCGGGTTCGGTTATAATCCGATTGAAGCCGGAAACAGACGACGTTATCGGTGAAATGGTGCGGAAGGATATTTTTAAGGGAAGCGATGAAATCGAACTGGAAGGTGACGTTGAGACGCGATTTGAGGAATTGAAACATCGCATACTCGACCTTGCTAAGGATGATATTATCGGCGTCTTGAACTCTTCAACTGCGAAGTGCGAAATGTAAAATGCGAAAAAATTTATGAGTGCTCACCGCAATATTATAGCGAAGAAGAAATGGCAGGAGAAATGGTACATAAATTCATCCTGCGGAATGATTGATAGATAGCAGAAGTTTGGGTTGAGATGCACTTGCACGGTGATTCGGAGGGGGAATCTTTAAGCAATCGTATTCTCATTTTTTAGTTTAGTTTAGTTTAGTTAGTTAGGATATAGTGAATAAAGGTGAAAAAAGCAAAGATGAAAGTTAAAGATATAATGAGCCGTCCGATCATCGTGGAAGATGAAGGAACTTTGGTGACTAAGGTCGCGGAAGATATGGAAGAGCTGGGAATAGGGAGCGTGGTGGTAACAAAAGCAGGAGAACCCGCGGGAATAATTACCGAACGAGACATAGCATTGAAGGTTTTACTGAAGAATAAAAGAGCAAGCGAAGTAAAAGCAAGGGAAATCATGTCTTCGCCTTTGGCGACTATCGAGCCCGAAGCACCCGTGGAGGAGGCGTGCAAGCTCGCAGCTCGGAAGCGCATAAAAAGACTGCCGGTGGTTGAAAATGGCGTACTCGTAGGGATCGTAAGTATCCGGGATCTCCTAACGAGGAAACCGGAGTACGTGCGGGAGTTTTACTTCTAATGTAGCAATCACATCAACCCTTCTTCCATTAATGCCCGCATGGTTCTATCACAAGCGGTTGTAGCACGCGATACCATCTTTCCGAGGGTTGCATGCGCCTCCGAAAAAGCGCCCTCTTCTATCAGTCTTATCACCGGATTTACCGTCTCTCCCACTTGCTCGAATTCCAGCATTCCCGTAGCCTTCAAAGCTAATGCGGTCTCGGTGGATAGAGCGTCAAAGAAAGCGAACACCACTTTTTTCGCGCCCTCTAATTCATTTCCCTGCAGCGTTTCTAATACCTGCAGCATCTTAGAACCGACGATCAGCGCGGATTTTATCCGCTCTGCAAATTGGTAACCTATTATCTCATTTTTCATCATAGTTTTTATATCCAAACCGCAGATAATAAAATAGCCCGGTAGTGTAGCGGTCAAGCATCTGAGGCCCTGGCCCTCATGACGTCGGTTCGAATCCGTCCCGGGCTATACATCCTACTCTACTCGTGTGACAAAAATGCCGATAAAAACAAGCGAAACAGAGATAAAGCATCTGTTGATAGCATGGCTCGCTATTTCTTTCGCGTTTGCCATTGTCTTACGGGAATGGCACAACCTAAGTTTCTTTTTGGTATTCATTATTTCCACAGTCACCGTTGGTTTTGCCTTCATCCTTCACGAACTTGCGCATAAGGTAGTTGCGCAACGATACGGTGCGTGGTCTGAGTTCAGGATGGCACCTTCTATGCTGCTCCTGGCGATAGTAACCGCTTTTATGGGCTTCATATTCGCGGCACCCGGCGCCGTTATGATCTTCAATCCGTATCTCACGAAAGAGGAGAATGGAAAGATAGCGGTAGCAGGTCCGATGATGAACGTAATCCTGGCACTCCTCTTCTTCGCACTTTTCACACTCGCTCCGTACGGCACGGTCGGATTGATCGGCAAGTTTGGGATGATGATAAATGCGTGGCTCGCTGCTTTCAATATGATTCCAATTAGCGTACTGGATGGAAAGAAGGTGTTAGCGTGGGATAGGCGCGTATATGGTGTTGCGTTATGCATTGCAATTCTTATGCTCGTAGTGAGTATGATATACGTCTAAACGTAACGTAACGGAAACCGTGAAGATGGAACGAAAAAAGGGTGTGCCCGGAGCTAAAGGAAGATTGGTGGATGATTACGGAAGGGAGATAAGGAGTTTACGGTTCTCACTTACGAATCGGTGTACCCTGAACTGCATCTATTGCCATCACGAGGGCGAAGGAAGAGAGAAGAAGGATAAGGATAAGGATAAGGAAGAGATCAGTGCGGAGCTGGTAATTGCGATAGCACGTGTTGCATCCGCGCAGTTCGGCATAAGGAAGATAAAAATTACGGGTGGCGAACCTCTGATGCGGAACGACCTTGCGGAGATCGTGCGAGGCATGAGAGCGTTTGAAAACGACATCTCGGTAACGACAAACGGCGTATTCCTGAGTAAATATG
>JAUWPM010000062.1 GCA_030611585.1 Methanosarcinales archaeon
TTTTGGAACTACTCGCATCCTACGCGACAACGAAAAACGGGAAAGGGCTGGTTCTTACACGTACTCCCACTCTCGATCGGGAGGAACTGCAAAAGAGGTTTGATGACGTGCGAGAGAGCGAAAGATTGAAGGAGCTACTGGGTGAGGAGAGAATAGCGGAGGTGCAGGAAATACTTTCTAACGCGGAGATGGGGATTATGAGCTTTGGTAAATCACCGCTTATTGCTACTCGTACTCGCAGACAAGAAGCAGAGATAAAGGAACGTTATGGCGATTTCGTGCGCGTAGAGGTTGCTGATTCGGTGGATAAAGCGCAGGAGCTTCTGCAAAAAGAGAATATCATTCTGTTCATAGTTGGTGAAGGAGAGGATGAGGCAGCGTTTGACGAACCGGGCATCATAAGCATAGCTGGCACCGATTTGACGGATATATGCGTGTTTTATCCGGAGTTCGTGGTCAATTCTTTCACGAGGAAGAAGGAGGCACTAAAAGCGGTAATACTGCTCTTAACGGATTTCGAGGAACTTAGAGATTCGCAACTGTTCAATGGCATCTCAGTATCGGATTTAGAAGCGGTTGTGGCACGTATAGAAGAGATAGAAGCGGGAAAGAGCACCGGTGAAACCAACTTCGATGAGGTGATGTACCGGTGGGAGGAATCGCTAAACAAGGAAGCGGACAGGATTATGAGAAGCGGTGGCGGTGCGGAAGATTTTAAAGGTTACTTAGATGAAATCGTGGTGAGTATGGCAGATGAGCTGATGCTCACCGGAGAGGACAGAGGCGTTCTGCTGGAAAGCGCGTACGAGAACCTGGAGCGAGGACCGCCGTTTGAATTCTCACGTGGGAAGATAGAACTATTGCGACAGCGGTATACCAGGAAAATGGGAGAGCGGCGGTATTACCAGTTGAGAGATTATGCAAAGCAATTAGAGGGGCAGAGCGAAGCGGTGAGCACCGCAATCAAGAAGCTTTTCTATCTCGATTTTATGCTTGCCGTTTCGCGATTTAGCCATGACTTCAGGTTAACCATACCGGAAATAGTCGAAGGCGGTTTGGGCGTGATTAAGGGCAGAAACCTATTTTTAGTTGATGAAGAACTCCGAGGCGGCGAGAAGGTGGTGCCGGTCTCTTATTCGGTAGGGAACGCGAATTCAGGCATCTTTGGCGCCACGCCGCATCCGGTGGCAATCCTTACCGGTGCGAACAGCGGCGGTAAAACATGTTTAGTGGTTATGCTCGCAAGTTCGATCATTCTTACGGAACTTGGTATGCCCGTGCCGGCGGAGCGAGCGGAGATGCCTTTACTGCCACTGTACGTCTACCGGCGGAAGATGATAAAGAAAACCGGGTCGTTTGAATATTCCATGCGCGCGTTGAGCCGGATATTCATGCGCGAAGGTGCGAAGGTAGTCTTAATAGACGAATTAGAGGCACTTACCGAACCCGGCGCCATGGGACGAATAATGGCGTCCGTATTGAACAACCTGCCGAACGATACGCTGGCAGTGATGATCACGCATTTGATCCACGAATTATTGCCGCATATCAGTATGCGAAAGGTGCGGGTGGACGGCATCGAGTCCGAGGGCTTGGATGCTGCGGGCAATATCATCGTGGACCGACAGCCGATGTTCAATCATATCGGATCGAGCACACCGGAATTGGTAATATCGAAGCTTCTGGGACGCGTGCGTAAAGAGGAATTAAAAGTCGTCTACGAGGAGATACTGAAGATACTGGAGAAGGAAAGAGAAGAGTGGAGTTGAGAGAAATAACCGCCTTCTCTTTAAGACACGGATTAACACTGATTTACACAAGATTATTTTTTTATTCTTCTGTGTCCCTCACGTGGAATCTCGTGGTTTCCAGCATAACCACCAGATTTACACAACACTTTCTTTCTCGTGCAATTGACTGAAGATTTTTTGGTTAACGTTCCGAGCGTATATGAAGTGGCGGTTTCATTTTATCCTGTCGTAGACGCCTTTATTTCCTTTTTGACACTCAAATCCACCTTTCCACCCACCACATCATCTCCTTCTTATCCTCATTTCCGTTTCCTTTTCCTCTTACGTCCTCCAAATGTATACGTGCCGTACTCATCTATTTCTCATCTATCTACCCGTCGTTCCCTTAAGCAGAGTGCCAACGACACCGGATGAACCGGACGTACCCGAAGAGCCCCCTGCACCACCTGGTAAGAACGGTGCTAATGCGGATGCCAAATTGTGCAAAGTCATTGATTGAATAATTATCTTTCCCGGTCCTTTTAAGGAGGTCAAAAATAGGCCTTCGCCGCCAAAGAACATCGTTTTTATCCCTTTTACTCGCTCGATGTCGTAGCCTACTGATCCATCCCAGCCAACTACGCAGCCCGTATCCACCTTCATTGTTTGTCCTGCTTTCAGATCAAACTCTACGAAATCGCCGCAGGCATGAATGAAAACGGTGCCTTTACCAGAGAGTCGTTCTAAAATGAACCCTTCACCACCGAAGAAAGCGGACCCTAACCGCCGTTGGAACTCTACGCTGAGTTCTACGCCATCTTCAGCGCAGAGGAAAGCATCCTTCTGAACGATAAATTCTCTGCCTGACGCAAGCTCTATCGGCTTGATTGTCCCCGGTGCGTTACCGCCGAATGCCACCATGCCCTCTTCCCCTGTCGGTGTGAATTCGGTTAGAAACATCGTTTCACCAGCGAATTTACGCCCGATAGCCTTCATCAAGCCACCTCTCATCTTCGCTTCCATAGTCATGTTTGAGCTCATGTAGACCATCGTGCCTGCTTCGCCATACACCTTCTCTCCCGCGTTTAACTCTACCGTTACCAATTGCAGGTTATCCCCCGTTATTTTATACTTCATTGTATTCTCTCACCAATGGAAGAGATTGTAAGCGGATATAAAAAGGTTACGGTGGTGCGAAACGAGCAAATGAGAAACTAACCACCGATAGTTTTATATAGGACCTCAGCATGTTCTTAAAAGCACGGTAGCGGTAGAATTAAGCGAAAGGTTAAAAATAGAATGAGGTGATAATAATGGGAGAAGAAGAAAAAACGGGTGAATTGAAACAGTTGTTTGTTTACGAACACGATGCAAGTCGACTGGAACTTTTCATTCGAATCGTGTATTCGTTCGTTATACTACTGGTGTTGGCTGTGTACGGACTTATCGCAGAGATATGCATGGTTATTCAGTGGTTTGTGATATTGATACTTGGACGCAGGAGCGAGGGGTTAAGCAACTTCATTAAGGGGTATCTGGAATATTATGTGCATGTGATAGGCTATGTTTACTGGATGACTGACGATAGACCGGGAATATTCCCTGAGCCCGTTGAGATATACGAGAAGAGGTGAACGGATGTGCATCAATAAATCGGTGGATGAGCCCTACGACAACCTCTTTCTTTTTTTATTTTTATTTCACTCATTATGGTATCGAGCGTGAGATGATTTATAAGTAGGTATAGATTTATTTATAGATAGAATAGTAAAGAAAATGAAAACCACGTGGCTTAAGATAAGGATGGGGCTCTGCGTCGTGCTTCTGTTTGCAGTGATCTATGCGTTATTAATCGTTATCGCTACATTTGTTGGAGCGGGCACGCCGCTCATTTACGCCTTACTCGCCTTTGTGATGGTGGCTATCCAGTTCTTTATCGGACCGAAGATAGTAGAGCGGACAATGCGTGTTCGGTACGTCACGGAGAGAGAGCAGCCGGAGTTGCACCGGATAGTAACCGAGTTAGCGATGAAAGCGGGTATTCCCAAGCCACGCATCGGGATTTCCGAGATACCAATACCAAATGCGTTCGCGTTTGGCACTTCTAAGAAGACCGCACGGGTTTGTGTTACAGGAAGATTGATGGAGCTGCTGAGCAGGGACGAATTAGAAGCGGTTTTAGGGCATGAACTCTCGCATATAAAACATCGCGATATGGTGGTTATAACGGCGTTGAGTGTGATTCCAATGATCTGCTACTTCATTTATTTCAGCTTCTTCTGGTCTGGCATCTTTGGCGGTGGTGGCAGGGATAGAGAAGGCGCCTTACCGATGATGGCGATCGCGCTTATTGCGTTCGTGGTCTATTTCATAAGCAACCTAATCGTGCTTTATGTGTCTCGTATAAGGGAGTATTACGCGGATGCGGGTAGTGCAGAACTCACGAGGAATCCTCAAGCACTCGCGTCTGCGCTCTACAAAATGATAAATGGCAGTGCACGTGTGAAGACAGATAAGGTAAAGAAGGAAATGGGCAGCATGCGAGCTTTCTTCGCCGCCGATCCGATAACGGCACGCAACGATTTAAAGGATTTACGCGCTGCCGATCTGAATAGAGACGGAAAGATAGACGCATACGAATTAAAAATGTTTGCAGAACAGGCGAAAGCGAGCCGTGCTGATAGATTGATGGAACTCTTTTCCACGCATCCTACTCCTGTCAGTCGGGTTAAAAAGCTGGGGGAATACTTATAGTAGAGGAGGAGGAGGGCCTTCAATAATTTTAAAATTTCACTTGGTTTCTTTTTGTTGAACATATAATCTTATTTCCATAAATATTTTCCACGCAGATTGTTTATATATGGCGTTTTGCTAATATAATTTGATTTGTGGGGACGAATAAGATGAAAGAAGAGATCACGGAATTCTTCTCCTTTTCGGAGGAGGATTTGGATGATTTTAGTTATGACAGATACAAGTTCGGTGGATTGCGCTTCTTCTTAGAACTCGCCATCTTTTTGGCGGTGAAACGGGACATTGACAATTCAAAGAGCTGTATAAGCCTTTTTAGGCTGTGTCGAGGGTTTCTTGAAGGTATAGAAGGGTTGAGGGCATATAACGGCTACAAATATTCGGCTGCCGCCATGATCAACTTTTTGTTATTTGTGCGTTTATGCCGCTTTAAAAAGCGAGAAAGTGCATTAGAATTCCTTGAAAAGCACAAAGAATGGGCTACTGCATTAGGATTCTACAATGGGGTTCCTCAGGAGTCCGACATCACAAAATTCATGAATAAAATCGGTGCTGATTTAGACGTCTATTTTGTCCAATTGTTCCGATTTATCCGCGAAAAGGTGTCAATAGATGGAATAAAAACTTTTCATATCCTTGGATTCCTTAGACACACCAACCGATTTGGCGTGAGAATAAGGACGGGGACGGGGACGAAATTCACGAGGTATAGCCAGGGAAAGAAGCGAGCAAGCACCCATTGGGCGGGCATGACTCTTATTCTGGACGCACTCTATGGTCTGGGCATCATCAACATGATCGAGAGTATCCCAGCGAAGACTGCGAAGCGTTTTGATTAAACTTTCCTAAAGTTTGAATCAGGGGCTATCCCATGCTCCAGATCAGTCTAACGCTTATTGTGAAGATGATCACGGGTCTTGAAGACCTGCACGAGCTGGAGAACGAGGTAGAGGAAGATCCGCTTCTCGCAATGTTCTGTACGATAGAAAGCGAAGGTACGCCAAGCATTTCAACTCTTTCCCGCGATGTGGAGAGATATTCAGTAACAGGGATGAAGGAGTCGTACAAACTGATTCTCCAGTGGTTGAAGGAGTTCTGCGAAGCGGTTTGATCAAACTTTTCCAAAGTTTGACTGATAGATGGCAGTGTCGTAGCGATAGACAGCAGCAAGATATACGCCGAGGGAGAAGTTCAGGAAGGAACAGACGAGGTGTATGATCACCTCAAAAAGGAGAAAAAGAATATCAGCCGAAGACCGAGCGCGGAAAGCGCGCGAAAGAGAAGAGAGACGCACAGAAAGAGGCAGTGAGAATCGCAGAGAGGATGGTGGACGTCTCTAACTGCGAAGAGAAATTGAGGGCAATTGCGGTGAAAGAGAAAGGTAAGAAGAGCATGCAATCATGTACTTCAATGAGGATGGATTTGAGCTGGGGTTTAACGCGAAAAAGGCAAAAGCAGGCTATCACGAGCAGATCGCAAGCATAAATAGCTTTGTGGAGAAGATGAGGGAGAAGAGGGATATTCTGGATGTCGCTTCTCTCCCCAAATAAGTATCCTCCTGAGAGGCAGCATCGATTGATTGCATGCACGATTTGTTTTTTACCACATGCTGCTTTCGCCGGATGACCGGATTTTTTGAGCTATATGCACGTTTTATCTATGCATAGGTGGTGAATAGCTCTGAGAGCACACCAAAAACCATCAAATAATATGAGTTGATGGAACATTCATATATAAAAAGAAACTAACTGAAATTAGACAGTCAATAAACATTTCTTAGCACTTTTTTCATTTGAAACTTAATCGGAAGATTTATATTCTTTTAATCCTGATTCATGAACTTATAAACCTCCTATTTCCCTGAAGAGGTTTCTTATTTTTCTACTGTGTTGTTTGATTGACTAAGCTTTTGCAGAAAATGCTCTCCAGAAAATGCTATGAACGCAAGAATATTCGCAAGAAGCGAATCGATATCGGGAAGTTCTCCTCTAATACCTTGCCGAATTCCTGAAAGTCTTTTATTATCTTTGGATTCATTATCTTTGTGTTTCAAACGATTGTTATTTTCTAAGATTTTTAAAGCTTTATCAACAGGAGTCATCGCTCTAAGGTCAGGTACAGGCATGTTGTATTTCTCGAAAATGTCCTTGAGTTTATCCTGATCTTTGTCTGATGAATATCCTGTTATGCAACATTGTACTTTACCTTTTATCAAAGCGAGTGATTTTCCCTTCCCTTTTTTATGTAGGTGCACGATAGAATCATCCCGTGCGTTTTTTAAATCCAGAAACCAAGATGTTTCTTCTCGAATATACTCTGCGTACTCCTCGTCGATTTGCCATGGAATATTCTCTGGTTCGAGAAAGTATTTCCGGTGCTCATAGAACGAATCATAATCTTTCATATCTTTTCCAAAGAAAAGGTTAACCAAATTGGTGATTCTGTCCATTAATATCCTACTATGTATAAAAAAATCTTCAATATCGAGACTCAAGGTATCGAAACCATAGCCATAAAACATGTCACCACGTTCGCAATTGTTCATCACTATTTTTATATTGTTAATCCCCTCATTAATTCGAGAGTAAATCAACTTTAGATGGTCAAATTTATCACGAAAGCTTGCTATTGCAAAGCCAAATTGCCAAGAAACGGACTCTGAACCTATTTTCGAATACATTTTTTCCCATACCTCATTTAATAGGCGATTCAGGTCATCCCATTGATCTTGAACCATTTTAGATTCCTCTCTAAAAGTAACGAACTCCATAGTT
This sequence comes from Methanosarcinales archaeon, assembly GCA_030611585.1. Taxonomy (GTDB): domain Archaea; phylum Halobacteriota; class Syntropharchaeia; order Alkanophagales; family Methanospirareceae; genus JACGMN01. The sequence continues at coordinate 7,256 of JAUWPM010000062.1, forward strand.
ATAAATTTTTCGAGAATTTTTATTGTTTTGGAACATAGCGCATGAGTGCACTTACTGAAAAGTTTTGTTCACTCATCATCTCAGCCCTTCACACGTTCCTTCGCCACCTTTATCATCTCCACAATATCCCTCTCGCTCCACTTCGATGAATCAATTACCAGATCGTAAATGGACAGGTCGCCCAAATTTATCCCGTAATATTGTTCGTAGCGCTTATGTTCCGACTGCTCTCGGCTCTTCATTGCAGAAAGAGCTTCTTCGTAAGCTATTCCTTCGCGACCTGCAACTCTCCTTGCTCTTATTTCCAAAGGCGCTTTCAGCCAGATCTTCAGATCCGCAGTAGGAACGAAGAATCCGGACAGCCGACCTTCGACAATGACATCCTCGCGCTTCATCGCTTCTTTGCCCTGCTTCTTATCTATCTGTCTATCGAAATCATCGCTATTCTCTGCCAATTCGTTGAACTGCCCTAACTGCAAGCTTTTTTCCTTCGCGATCGCTCGAAACATCTCGCCTGCGGAAATCACATCCATCGACAACTCCCGTGATAACAATTCCGCAACCGTTGTCGTGCCACTGCCCGGAAGACCGCTTATTGTTATTCGCATGGCTTTATCTTCACCTCGTATTTAGATTGCCACATTTGTGCGGTATTAGGTAAATTTTCCAACCTTTTTGCTTCAAGATGCTACTTGTTATCCGATTTTACTCTTCCCATGCGAGTTTGATTTTTTGACCTCTCAAAAAGTTAGCATCGAACCGATCTAAGCCCTTGACCCTGCCGAAGATCGGTGGGACATCATTTGAATCGGAAATTGCCACGGGCAATTCGAATTCTTTACCGTTGAGTCGGAATTTTAATTGATGAATGTAAACGATTAATTTTTTTATCCATTCTGGAGTCTCACCTTTTATTTCCACTTCAATCAGAGGTCTTAATACATCCCCAAAAATTCCACTTTCTTTTTCCGTATACTCAAAATTTTTCTCTTGCATTTGAATACCTACGCTACGCAATTAAAATCCCTGTTGGCGGCTCCCATCTAATAGATAATTTCTTGTCTGGGTATTTCTCCTTTGCTCGTTTCCACATCTCCTTTAAGTTCCTACCTTCTAAAATCGGCTTCCCGTCTGCGGATACAATGTATTTATACATCTTCTCCATTTTACATCACCTCTCAGTTCATTTTTTATTAGTAACTCATGTTTTATCCTTTTATCACGCCAATGGCTCTGAACGCCGCTACTTTCTTCGCTATCCCCGACACCTCGCAACTGCGAACGACCACCTCTGGATCTTTGTACGCCGCGGATACTTCCTCTGCCAGTTCACCATACCTGTCAAACTGAACTCCCCGCTTCTTCCGCACGTCCCGCTTGGTTCGTTCTCGCGTTTTCACGATAATATTCCTCTTCGCTAATTCTGCTTTCACTTCGCTACCCCTGTATTTCCTCATTGCTGCGGTCCTGCTCATCTCGCGACCGGCACCATGTGCGCAGCTCCCAAACGTTTCGTCCTTCGCTATCTCTGTACCTACGGCTAAGAAGCTGCGCGTGCCCATCGAGCCGGGAATCAAGACTGGCTGCCCCACGCTACGGTAAATGGGCGGCAATCGGTCATCACCGGCTGGGAACGCCCTCGTTGCTCCTTTACGGTGCACACACAATTTCTTCCGCTTGCCCTCCACTACGTGCTCTTCCTCTTTCGCGATGTTATGCGCGATGTCATACACCAGCCGTATCTCCATATCTTCCGCTTTTCTGTCCAGTGTGTCTTCAAAGACTTTCCGTACCCAGTGCATTGCGAGTTGTCTGTTCGCAAACGCGTAATTCGCACACGAGCACATCGCTTCATAATAATCCATGCCAGTGCCGCTCTGTAAATATGCGCATGCCAGTTCACGCTCTAAACCGAGTATCCGTGACAGGACAGGATCTTTACTCATCTCGCGTTCGAATTTCCTTAAATAATATGTGCACACACCGTGCGATAAGCCTCTACCACCAGTATGAACTAAAACAGCCACTTGCCCCTTCTCTTCTATGCCAAATGCCTTTGCAAGCTCTTCATCAAAAATATCATCCACTACCTGCACTTCCAAAAAGTGGTTTCCGGAACCGAGCGTGCCGAGCTGCGGCGCACCCCGCTGCTTCGACTTCTCGTCTATCTTCTCTGGATTCGCCGCTTTTAATCTCCCGCCTTCCTCTGTCCGCTCCACGTCTTCATCCCAGCCATAGCCGTTCTCAACGCACCACTCCGAACCGCCCAGCAACACCTCATCTAACTGGCTAAATGACAATCGCACCTTTCCCGATAGCCCCAGCCCTGACGGAATATATTCAAACAGCCCGTCTATTATCTCTGACAGACGGGGTCTGACGTCCTCCTCTCGCAGATTTGTTCGAATCAGCCGTACGCCGCAATTGATGTCGTAACCGACACCCCCAGGCGATATAACGCCTTCCTCGAAGTCCGTAGCCGCTACGCCACCTATCGGAAAGCCATAGCCCTGATGCCCATCGGGCATGACCAACGAGTATTTCTGTATGCCGGGAAGCGAAGCGATGGTGATTGTCTGCTGCAGCGTTAGATCGTGTCGCATCTTATCTAACAGCGCTTCAGCCGCGTATATCCGCGCTGGCACCCTCATATAGTCTTTAAATGACTTCGGTACTTCCCATACGTCCTCTCGTATTTTTTTAAGCGGGATTTCCATCTTCAAATACCTCTTTTATCTTTATCAATTTCTTTATTGTAAAAAGCTATGCCTTCTACTTTCTAAACCTCTAAACCTCTACCTCCACTTTACGCTCGTAGGTCTGAACGAGCATGCCCTTACTTTGCTCCCAGGGCTCACCCATTTTGTAGAAGTTATACCGCTTCATTGCTCGCTCACAGGGTTCGTTACCCATTAAGATATTCACGTAATTCACCACACATTTACTCGATTTCGCAAACTCCAGGAACTGCTCGTACATTGCGTACGCCACGCCCTGGTTTTGATATTCCAGTAGAACCGCCTGCTGCTCGCCGTAGCAACCACGTTCTGTTACGGACGCTTTATAAACGCCTACCA
>JAUWPM010000120.1 GCA_030611585.1 Methanosarcinales archaeon
CAAGGGCAAGCCGTCATCAGAATTAGATTTAGAATTAGAATCAGAGAAAATACGCAGTGGAATCGTCTTTACCGTCCTCAGATTCTGTGTTATGTTCTCGCCCGTCTTCCCGTCTCCCCGTGTACTTCCAGCGGTGAAAACGCCATTCTCATACACGAGTTCCATCGCCAGCCCATCTATCTTTGGCTCTACCACGTACTCTATCTCCTCGTCATCGCTTCCAAGCAGCCTTCGCACTCGTTCATCGAAGTCCCTCACTTCCTCCACGGCAAGAACACTCTTCAAACTCAGCATCGGTATACTGTGCTCGTACGTACCAAATTCCTCCAACGGCTTCGCTCCAATCCTTTGCGTTGGAGAATCAGGCGTTACCAGTTCTGGATGCTTGCGCTCAAGCTCCTCTAATTCCTGAAATAGCCTGTCGTATTCGGCATCCGAAATCTCTGGCTCATCCAACACGTAATACCGGTAATTGTGATAGTGAATCTTCTTCCTTAAATCCGCTATATACCTCGTTACTGCTTCTTCTCCCGCTCCACTACCCATATTTATATATTAGTCCGGAGAATAATAATACTAAGAGGTAAATACTAATATGGCAGAGGAAAAGGAAAAAGAAGAGACTTTAATACCCGGCACGGATTACTTAGCGAGTGGCGTTCATATAGGCACGCAGCAAAAAACCGGTGATATGAAGAAGTTTATCTATCAAGCAAGACCTGACGGCTTGTATCTGTTGGATATAAAGATGATGGATGCGCGACTGAGGATAGCAGCACGGTTTTTAGCTAATTATGATCCTGCATCTATCCTGGTTGTATCCGCAAGAGAATATGGACATTACCCCGTTAGCATGTTCGCGGAGGTTACAGGAGCTAAAGCAATAGTCGAGCGATTTATACCCGGAACGTTAACGAATCCCGGAATTGCGTATTTCATAGAGCCTTCTATACTGGTTGTGACCGACCCGATGACCGATGAGCAGGCTTTGACGGAAGCTGTGAGCGCGGGCATTCCCATCGTGGCACTGTGTGATGCGAACAATTCTACCTCTAATATAGATCTCGTCATCCCAACGAATAACAAAGGTAGAAAAGCGCTTGCTACTGTTTACTGGCTGCTTGCACGGGAGATGTTACGGGAACGGCATCGTAAAGAAGGTGACGGCGGGGAATTCGGCTTCGAGTATACCGCGGAGGATTTTGAAGCGGGGATATAAGCTAACTAAGATAAAAAAGATAAAAAGTAAAATATGAGAAGAGCGGCAGTAGCTGGAGCATTTTATGAAGGTGATAAGGACCGATTGGAAGAGCAGTTGCGAGATTGCTTCTCGGGTATATCCAGGGAAGAGAACGAGAATATTATCGGCGCTGTCGTTCCTCACGCGGGATACCTCTATTCGGGCGGCGTCGCGGCGAGTGTCTATGCCAAACTTCCACCGGCGGATATCTTCGTCATTCTTGGCGTTAATCATCATGGTATCGGGTCGCCCATTGCCGTTTCAAAGGACACGTGGGGAACTCCGTTAGGCGAAGTAGAAGTAGATGACGCATTTGTGGATGCTTTGCCAAAACGGATTATTGACGTAGACGAAACTGCGCACAGATACGAGCATTCCATAGAAGTTCAACTCCCGTTTCTTCAATTCCTATTCGATATAAAGTTTCGCTTCGTTCCCATTTGTATAGGATTAATTGATAAAGACTCCGCAAGAGAGATAGGCGAAGACCTGGCTGACACGATTGCTAAAATCGGGAAGAAAGTGGTTGTAATCGCATCTTCGGATTTCACGCACTATGAACCTGACAGAATAGCGAGGGAGAAGGACGAGTACGTGATAGAAGCGATAAAAGAGTTGGACGTTGCAAAGTTCTACAAGCGGGTATACGAACGAAACGTAACGGCATGCGGCGTTGATCCGATAGCGGCGATGATGTATGCAGCGAAAAAGCTCGGTGCAAAGGAAGGACGAGTGACAAAATACGCCACAAGTGGCGATGTCATTGGTGATCAGTCCAGCGTTGTCGGATACGGCGGCATCATCGTCGTTTAATCACTATTATGCAAAGAAAAAAATCAACGGTGGTTCCGACCCGTAGAGTGTTTTTTGAAGAATTTTTGCAAAGCGATTTTTTTATGCAAGAAGATGGAATGACCTTTCTCGTCACTCCCACGGGTGCAAAATGTTATAGGCTCTTTGGCATTGGAGAAGTACAAGAAGTAGAGATAAGAGGGAACATAGCCCGAATAAAATTAGAGGACTTGACCGCAACTCTCAATATCTACACAAACAAAGCTATCCACGTGGAAGGCGTAAAGAAGGCAAAAGCAGGGGAAGAAAAGGCATTCCTCGCTTTCCTCGGCAACGTGCGGGTGCGTGCGGGTGCGGGTGCGGGAAAAAGGAATATCATACTGGCTGAAGAAGTTGGAACGGTAGATGAACGGGTAAGGGCTGATTGGGTACTGAACACCGCATGGAGGACAATGGAGAGGGTAGAACTCATACGGTCAACTATCTCTTCAAAGAAGAAACAAGAGAATGTGTTTTCGGATAAAGCTATTTTAAAAGAGGCGCTGGAGCACTATGCACTTGACAATGATAGGCTGGATGCCTTAGCGAACACGGCAATAAACGCCGTGAAGAGCTTGTGGCAGCGTTACCATACGACAGCGAAGGAGATGATAATAGAGATAGTAAAGAAAGCGGAAAAGATTGAGAGGGGTGTGGAACGTGAGAAGTTAGTGCAAGCGTTGAAGAATAAAGGATTAGACGAGGCGTTGGTAGAGGAAGTAACTGACGAGCTTATCATGGAAGGGCGGTGCTATGAGTCGGATGGTGGTGTTTTAAAAGTGATGGCTATTTAACTTGACGTACGTGGATGTTTATAACCACAAGATTACACAACACTTTCTTTCTTTTCCAAAGAAAGAACCTGTGCTAAGAAAGAAACATTATTTTCCGCAAAGCGTTTTT
>JAUWPM010000025.1 GCA_030611585.1 Methanosarcinales archaeon
TCTCCCCTCCGCCCTCAGATAATAACGACATCTTGGGTTCTGACAAACGACATCCGTTTCTCCTCTTGGTCGTGCCATATTATCCACCAAGGGTGTAAAAGGCTTTTACTATAATAAACTATCGTATATTGGGACACTACCAAAAAATCTAACACTTCGGCTAACAGGCAAGTGAGCTGCCCAGCGGATCACCTGTACGATTGAGCTGATTGTTCGCTCGTCATTTTATCGTGTCAAGTGCATCCATATTCATGGAATTCCAGAATGAGACATCCGCATGGAAAACCAGATCCGTCCAGCGATTGACCCCGTGCCTTTCGCAACCTTCTTTGAATTTCTGCCTAAGTTCATCACCTGAATCTACCTCGGTGATGATCTTCAATCTCTCGAAGTTCTTGTGTTGTGCTGCGCGCACGAACAGAGGAAATCGCGTGCCTCCACGACCAGAATATACGAGCGTGTTTGGATACCATCCCCCATCATCCGAGAGAATGGCGGCTAATAGGATAACAAGCTCCGCCTGCATGACATCTCGGAAAGGAATGTCGCTGCGGGTTGCTCTTTCCTTGATCAAATCTGCAATGGGGCTAATCCGACGAAGATTTAGGCGTTTGTTTCGATTCTCAAGTATATTGGAGTGAGTATAAAATTCGTCGAAGGTGACGAAATCCCTATTCCGGTGGGCCTCTGAATCAGGAAGGATGTAATGCGTGGTCAACACCTCATGGATAAGATGAGGTCGGTCCGCTTTGACAAGGACTGCAATTACATAAAGAAACATCTCGTAGACAAAAATGCCGTGGGCATCAAACCAAGCATCATTCCAAGAATTGAGCTCTGGTGGTTTATACTTTAGGTCAAGGATACGCTCCAGAAATTCAACTAGGAGTGTTTCTAGCTGCTGTGTGTCGGGCAACGCCGCTTCAAGTAACAGCCAATCGACAAGTTGATCGCGCAAGGGCAGTAGCGTGTGTAAATCTTGGAGGACTCGTTCGTCAAAGTTGTCAAGGTCTTTGGGCGGCTCTCGGATACGCAGAGCATCAGCATAGACTATTGCAGCATCGAGGAAGTCATTCCTGCAGAACGGCACGGTTGGCTTCGATTCCATGAGTGCACTGCGCAGACTATTGTACTTTCCAATAGTAGGTAATGCCGGTCGGCCTTCTTCACTCACCAAGTAAGATGGGGGCTTGCCGAGGCTAGGTTTTTCGTGAATCGGCTTGCCATACAGGGCACGCAAGAGCTTCTCCCAGTTTTCGTTAACGCTCTCGGGAGTGCTGAAGTCGATCCAAATCCGGGATTCGAGAAATACGGGCAGGTAGGGGTCACCGTTTTCTCTCCGTTGACACACCACGGGGATGAATTTTTTCTGATCGACCTTCTCATATACTTCCTTCGAGATGATCTGTGACTCGGTCCCTACGCCAGCTTCGCGCTTATCTGCCTTTTGCGCATAGGTCTGATCTGAGAAGATGATCACATGACTTACAGTCGGGTCTGTAACCATCTTCTCCATGAATGCGTGCTTGTCCTGACCTTCAGACAGATCCCATTGATCAAGTAGGGTGTCAACGCCATCGTTCACGAGACGCTCGGCATAAGATCTGACCAGGTCACAATGCCCTGGTGACGACCAGCTGTACGAAATAAACGCTTTAGGCTGTCTCTCTGTCATGGCTTTCTTGTAGCAAACATTTACTTCTATATTATTGATCCGTATTATAATTTTTCCGATTTTTGGGCTTATGTGTAAAGATAAGGAAATAAACAGGGGCAATAATTCGGCAACTCGGGAACCACTGATAAAAAGCCCTCATCCTCTCCACTATAGAATATCTATATCGCGTATCTGTGCATCACTTTTTCCTCTACACTTACCATTAGCCGAAATTATATAACCAACTTTCCTATTACGCAATAACACACATGTTCTCCGAGATAACCGAAGGAACCACTCGCATCATCGTCCCAACACAGCACCTCACCAAATCCATGTTCTATAATCCCAGGATGGAGTTGTGCCGGGATATGGACATAGCAGCCGTAGCTGCTTTTGTCTCCTCGCTGCCGGATCGTTCTCACGTGACATACTCAGATGCGTGTGCAGGAACCGGCGTAAGAGGCGTGCGTGTGGCGAACGAAGTCGGTTTAGATGTTACAATTAACGACCGAAGCACGCCCGCGTACGAACGGATAAAACGGAATATAGCGTTAAATGGGCTGGAAGAGCGAGCCGTGGCGTATAACGAGAATACGAATGCGCTGCTCTTGCAAACCAAATACGATCTGGTGGATATAGACCCCTTTGGGTCGCCCATGCCGTTTCTGGATGCGGCATGCAAATCAGTGAAGAAATTGCTGCTGGTTACGGCGACCGATACTGCGCCTTTATGCGGCGCTCATACCGGTGGCGTCCGGAACTATGCCGCACGACCGCTGAACACCGAATATCATGCGGAGATGGGAACGCGTATCCTCTTAGGTGCCGTAACGCGCGAGCTGGGCAGATACGACAAGGCGATACAGCCGCTGCTCTCGTATGCTTCGGCGCATTTCATTCGACTTATCGCACGCGTGGAAAGAGGCGCGAAAAAAGCGGATGCGTGCATGCAACGGCTTGGTTTCATCGCACATTGCTTCTCCTGCGGTCACCGATTCGCTTTTTCGTGCTCCGATATGCTGGAGATGCGCGTAGAAAATAAATGCAGCATCTGTGGCAGGGAAATGCGCATTGCAGGTCCTCTGTATATTCAGGCGATAAAGGAGAAGGGGTTTTGCGAACATGTGCATGAAGAACTGGGCAAAAGAGAGCTGGGCAAGAAGAAGGAAGCAATGAAAATCGTTCACACCTGTATCCATGAGCTGGATATACCATTTTATTATGAGCATCACGCGCTCTGCAAGGCGTTGAAAATTCCTCCACCACCCCTCACTTCTTTACTCGATGCATTGCACTCGAACGGCTTTTCCGCGAGCAGAACGCATTTCTCTGATACCGCACTCAAAACAGACGCAGGGATAGATGAGATAAAAGCGATTTTGAAGGGGTTGTAACTCATTACCTCCTATTCAGTGCGTTTATAGTCTTTCCAGTAATAAATGGCGTATTTGTATAGCTATGTTAAAAAACCACGAGATTCCACAAGATTATCACAAGACCAGAAATCAGAAGACATAGAAAATAGACTTCTGTTCTCTAACTTCTTCCATCTTCTCAGTTTCTCGTGAAATAAGCCCTTTCCGGGCTTGCGGTGACGTGGGCAGAGCCCACGATGTGTAATCTGGTGGTTATATTTTCTATAAGATAATGCCGGGGGCGGGGTTCGGACCCGCGACCTCCAGATTATGAGTCTGGCGCCCTAACCAACTAGGCCACCCCGGCTTTCATCTCGCTATGCTATCCCCTTCTCTCAGCTCCCTCCTCAGGTCACCGAGAGAAGCGATTCGTTCTGCAACGGCATTGTGCTGATGGATGCTCTCCTCGTTTATCTGCGTTATGGTAACGATAGAATCGTCCGGCAGGTATTCAAAAGTTTCTACCACTCGCTTTGCCATCTCTCTGACGCAATCTTCAACGAACATAGGCTTTTTGTGAGCCATTTCCACGACCTTCGCTTCGTCAGGGCGTTTTAATATCTCGTACGTCTTAGCACTCATTGACTTCTCTATTATCCGCATTATCTTCTCTAAAGGGACTTTAGCATCGTTTTCTACCTCTAAGGATATTATACCTCTACCTCGTTGATTATGTGTCGCTAGCGGTATGCTATCCAAAAAAGCGTTGCTATCCTTCTTCGACATCCCCATCTTCGCCAATTCTTCCGCGGCTTTTTCACGCATGAGTTCCTGTGCACACGGACATGTTGTCATCCCTGTGATCTCTGCACCCAGTATTTTCTTTATACGCACGCCACTTTTTTTGCCTAACAGGGAGGTACGGAAAGCTCGCGCTTCGACGAAGATTATCGCAGGCTCTTGACATTGTATCTTCATCACCGGTGTCTTTCGCATTAACATATAATCGCTTTTCATTCCTACTTCGGCAGTAGACGCGTATGGGTGCCGATCAAGCAATCTCTTTGCTACTTCACTGCACAAATCCTCCACATCGTATACCGTCGAGTTAACCGCTTTCTCCAGTACTTCGTACATCGCTTCGAGATTCCTCGACATGTTTGCACCTTTTATATCGCTTGGCAGGTCCACGAACATGTGGAAATCCGATACAAGAACTACGGGTCTCTTTCCGCCACCTCGTGCTACCTCTACCAACTTCTTCACGTTCTTTACGCCCACTCTCGTCAGGTTTATTTTTATGTCCGGACTGTATGCTTGCACGTCTGGCAGGTCTGGTGTCATGGTTTTTAGTATCCACCTTAACCTTGTTAAGCCTTGTTATTTAAATTAATTAATAACATTCAATTAATTCCGTTCACGGGAAAGAATGTCCCGGCATGTATACTCGATAGGAGTGCTTTTACCATGAGTCAAGAAATGCCAAAAATTCTGGTGGCTGGTGTTGGGAACAAGTACAGGGGAGACGACGGCTTCGGTCCACGGGTAGTCGAAGCACTAATGACGAAGGGTCTACCTGAGACCGTGGAGGCACGAGACGTCGGAATGTGTGGCGTGACTCTGGCATCAGACCTTGGTGACTACGAACACATCATCTTTGTTGACGCCGTTGAGAAAGGCGGTACGCCTGGAACGATCTATCGTACGGAAATAAAAGCGGAAGAGGTGAAGGAACTGAAGTCCGAAGAAGCGAAACATTCCTTCACCTTCGATATCCACGAAACGGGGTTAGAAGAGCTCCTCGTCTACGCCAAGACGATCGGAACCCTCCCACCTACAACAACTATCATCGGCTGCGAGGTCAGCGAAATTACGCTGGGCGAATCGCTAAGCCGCCCGGTTGCGGCTGCCGTTTCGAGAGTTGCTGCGTTTATTTTGGACGATTTACAGCGGCGTTGCGAACGGAAGTAGCTCGTGTTTCACTATCTTCTTGCCTATGTGCACGGAGACCGCGCATCCTAAGCACGGATCGAAGCTCCTTATGGTTCGCACGATGTCAATGCCTTTCCAACCCGCAGCGTCTCCTGTTTCGGTTATTGGCGAGTTGATAAGTGCCTCTTCGTACGGTCCGGGGTTCTCATCCGGGTCTCTGCCTGATGCGTTCCAGGTCGTCGGTGCCTGATATTGGTAGTTGTAAATGACGCCTTTCTTCATCACGCACCAGTGCTGGCAAGAGCCACGCATCGCTTCAACCATACCCACGCCTATGCCTTCTTCTGGCTTCTCGTACCGAGTCCATACTTTCGTCTTGCCCGCCTTCATGAGGTCTAAGGCTTTCATCACCTTTTCCAACATGCAGCACGCGGAGTACGCATTGTAATATGCCCGCGCTCTTACCCGCTCTATTGCATTTGGCTTCGCAGGGATCTTCCACTCGAAATCCATCTTATCCGCACACTTGAATCCGGGGATCAGCGCTGCGGGCAGCTCGAACTTGAGACTATTACCCGTGGACGCGGGGACGATTCCCGCCTTCGCCGTTACCCACATTCGCGCCAGCGGTCCGAGTTCGACGACGTGATTCTTACCGTCGCCCTTCCAGTTCCACCATCTCGGTGACGTTACCCAGGTATATTTAGAGTCCCATTTAGCATACTCACCCGGCTTCGGGAGTGTCCGCTTGTTCCAGGGGTGCTCCAATGCGACCTTATTGCCCGCGGGGTCAGTTTCAACTTCCTGCTGCCACTGATCCGAGTACCAACCCCTGCCGATGAACTCGCGAACGCCTACATTCTGCTCGATGAGGTCCGTGGTAACGAGTTCGCCATTGAGGATAACTCCGGGTGACACCATTCTCTTACGAGCCCAGTCGGTCATCTCCCCGTAGTTCGCGGAATACGCTTCCGGGTCGTCATAAGCGCCTACGGAGTAGAGATTCTTCTCTCTCGCACCTACGTCCTCATAGCCCTGTGCAAGCACGAAATCGAGTAGGTCGTCCGAAGCTGCTACCAGCTCCTTCGCAAAGGCAACGTTCCGCATGAGCAGTGTCAGATACGATTCAATGTCCGACACCGAGAGATTGATCTTCGCTATTCCGCCCGGGACAAATGAGTGCACGTGCGGGTGCTTCGCACCGAATATTGTAGCCATGTTGTGCGCCGTCTTTTGCACTAAAAGAGACCGCAGGTAAAGCTCACCCGCCAGCGGGTTGAGTGCGGTCATAATGTCCGCGATGGTCGCAAAGCCGTGAACGCCGCTTCGCTCCGCCTTCTTGTTCTGCGCCTCTTCCCACCATCCGGTGTTGAACTTCTTTATCGCTACCTCGCTGTAATCCGGTCCTTCAAGATTGATCACGCCAATCTCTGAATCGTACAGTTGCTCCGCACCGTGAACGAAGTCCCTGAGGGTAACACCCATAGGTGGCGGTGTCACTCCGTACGCCTGATCACAGGCGATAACGGACGAAAGAGCGTGCGGCACTGGACAGACACCACAAGACCGCTGTGTAATCATGACCGCCTCGGATGGCTCTCTACCCACGAGGATAATCTCAAAGCCCCTGAACATCGGACTGTACGCGTACGCATCGCTGATCTTCCGCGCATCGGTGTCCAGCTTCGCGTGAACGCCGAGATGCCCTTCGATCCTCGTTATCGGCTCAATCGTTATCTCTCGCTCTCCTACCATTTTATATCTTCCTCCCCTTGTCTTTCTCTTCTTCCATCTGCTTATCTAACACTTCAATGAACTCCGGTATCTGCGGCAGAAGCGACTCAATGATTGGTTTAAATCGCTCGAATCCCATCTCCGCATGTGCTAACATGCCCGTGATATTCTCAATGATGAACGGCATCGCGGGCGCTTTAGCGAAGAACGGTGAAGTCGGCGGGTCCGGGAACTCTGGTTCCGTACAGCCAAAACAGGGTACTCCGGTTCCCGTACAGCCTCCGTAACCATCTACCCACGTGGTATTGTTGCAGTGAGAGATGATCCCCTTACATCCAAGTGCACCGAGACAACCAGTCTCTCCAAAGCCGTGGGCATCCGTGCCTTCCGCGTAGAATCCGCATATCGGACATAGTTCGTGCATTGTGCTGCCGAATAGAGCAACAGGTCGGTGCCACTCGTCAAGCTCCGGAAGCGGTGCCAATCCTCTCGCTGCCAATACCGCCTGACCAAGGACCTGAACCATGTTATCCGGTCTGGGCGGGCAACCGGGTACACAGATGACCGGAAGCCCCAAACCTCCCGTCCAATCTCTCCCCAGGTAGTCCAGCAGTCCCTTCGCACCCGTTGGGTTCGGATTCCCGTGTGGAATACCACCATAAGAAGCGCATGTGCCAATAGCGACCGCGGCGGCGCACCTCTTTGCGAGACCGTCAATCACATCGCTCAGCTTCAATAGCTTACCCTCGTAGTCTGCGATGCCGCAGAAAACGCCTTCTCCCGCCTTTCCCTCATCGGGGATTGCACCCTCGAGAATCAATACAAACGGGTCGTACTTCCCTTCCATGGCGTCAATGAGAACCTTCGCCGCATCTTCGCCCCACTCGAACATCAGGGTTGGATGGAACGCGAGTTTCAGCCCCCCAAGCCCCGGAATCGCTCCTGTTAAAATATCTATGAGTGTGGGGTTGCTTGCCTGTTTAATCGAGATCGTACACCCTGCGCAGTCTTGTCCTTCAAGCCATATCAAATTTATTTCTTCAAGGCTCATTTTGTACCTCCTCTTAGTTTAGACTATATCTATGTACATTTCGACTTGGGCGATATATAAACTTTTCTATATTTTCTTTTTCTGACGATCATGCGATCATAAAACGCCGTTATCACTTCACACAATCATCGCTAATACTGTTACTATTTCATACAATATTGCTGATTGTTAAGAAACCGAAACAATCTTGGGCTCGTGTTGATAGAACATTTCAGCTTTTTATTGTATATGGAGTATAACTTCCGTCTATTTAAGATGCTGATTCACACTGATTTAGTTAGGTTGAACGTTGTTTGTTGATTTTTATCATCTGTATTAATCTGCGTTAATCTGTGTCAACAATTTAGGTTTTCTCGCACAACGAAATAGAAAAGTTTATATATCGTTCCCCTCAACAGCTATTTATTGTTATAAAATAGGGAGGAGAAAATTAAATAAATGATAGCACAAGAGCAAAAACCTATGGAGGAGATTCTGGGGTTCCTTGACGGAAAGAAGAACGTAGTAGTCGTGGGCTGCGGTGGCTGTGCTACTTTCTATCACACTGGAGACAAAAAAGCGGTAGACGAGATGGCAGAGAAGCTGGAGAAGGAAGGGAAAGGAGTCACTAAAATCAGCATGCCGTTGGGTATGTCTGCCTGTGATACAGAGAAGATCGCGATATTTCTGCAGAAAAAACGAAATGAGGTTGAGAACTGCGATGCAATTTTGCTGATGAGTTGTGGCGATGGCGTACAAGTGGCAGCCGATTACGTGGATGAAGAAATGGGCCTTGCGAAGAACGTCTATCCGGCAAATGATGCACTGGGGCTTGTAGGCGGCGGACCGACCAAGTTCCATGAGACCTGTCAATCATGCGGAATGTGTGAATTGGGCAAGACTGCCGGTATCTGCCCGTTGACTGCGTGCGGCAAGGGATTGATGAACGGTCCTTGCGGTGGTGTACGGGTGGATGACAAATGTGAAATAGACCCTGAGAAGGACTGCGCCTGGGTTAAGATATATAAGCGAATGGAGAAACTCGGCGAACTCGACAAGTTCGAGGAGATGCGCGCACCACACGAATGGAGTAAGATGAAGCGGCCACGGCTGTTCGAGTTGAAAGACCCGATGGGCATGATGGATATGATGGGTGCCATGATGAACTACAACACCGTCAGTGGATACATGTCTATGATGTTCGCGAAGAAGCCAGAAGAGCAGAAAGAGGAGAAGAAAGAGTGAGGAGTGGGAGAGAAAAAAATGCCAGAAGAAATTTATAGCCAGATGATGAAAGAATTAAGTGAAGGGAAATACGTCTTCACCGGTGAGTTAGAACCGAAGAAAGCGGGGAACGTCAACGAGCCAATCGCAGCAGCGAGAGATTTGATAGGTTTGGTAACCGCCTGTAACGTAACGGACAATCCACAGAGTTTCGCTTATGTCAATAGCATGGCAGCATCGTATAAAATCCAAGCAGAGACCGGTATGGAGTGCGTATATCAACTCAGGTGCTCGGACAGGAATCGCATGGCACTTTTATCCGACGTGCTTGGTGCGGGTACTCTAGGACTCAAGAATATCTTAGCATTGGCAGGTGACCACGTCGCACTGGGAGACACACCGGACGCAATGTCGGTATTCGATCTGGACTCAACCACATTGATATACATGATACGAAAGATAGTAGATGAGGGTAAAGACCTTGCGGGTAATGAGATAGAAGACCCACCGAAACTGCACGTGGGCGGAGCAGCGGCACCAGGAGCAGCGTATTTGAAGGCTGAAGTCGCCAAGGTGAAGCGGAAGATCAATGTTGGCGTGGAGTTCCTGCAAACACAGGTCGTTTACTACACGGATATTCTGGATAAGTTCTTCGACGAATTGGGGAAGGTGGACGTTCCGATTTTGGTAGGAATATTCCCGGCAAAGAGTTACGGAGCGGCGAAGTTCTTCGACGAGTACGTTGCGGGCGTGGATGTCCCACCGGAGTATCTTGCGAACCTGAAGAAGACGAAGGAAGTAAAAGATAAAGAAGAGCGGAAGGCGGAAGTGGACAGGGTCAACATAGAGTTCTTCACTGATTTCTTAGAGTATCTAAAAGGAACGCCGTCTGCTGGATGCCACATGATGGCTGTGGGCTATCCCAGAATAATCGGACCGCTTAAGAAAGTGATGGAGTAAATAAAGTAAAGTAAAAAAGTGGGGGAATTTTTCCCCCTTTACTTCTTTTTTTGTTTTTGTTCTTGTTGTATATAAAGTATAACTGCCGTAATTCTCTTTAAGCAGACACGGATTAACACTGATTTACGCGGACTTATTTAAGTTTGATATTTCACTTGGCCAACATAGTTGTAATTCTTCAATATTTCGCCATTCAAATCCAATTTCGTTCGGTGAGAATGTAACTGAAGTTAGTTTTCCATTTCTTAATAGTTTTAGTTTCATTAATACCTCTTCGATGGGTGCATCTTCAGAAAGGTTTAACCCCCTTTGCTCGCTCGCCACTTTCTTTTGCTAACTTTCTTGAAAATATCCTCCTCTGAAAGGTCAATGAGTTCAGTACTTGAAACGTCTCTTCCACTGCACGTTCATCAGGATTTATGATATCACGCCGATCATTTATAAAGCCCTCACTCACCTTTCCTTCATAATAAATACCCCACAACTCCTCGTAAATTTCCTACAATCCCAGTTTTCTTGCCAATTTTAAGTTATCAAATCTTTCTGTCCCTCTTCATCCCTATTTTCTATTTCGCCGTAACGTTAAAATGTTAAATTTGGGCGTCCTAATCTCCCGCTTTCTGCATATCCCCAAAGTCATAGCAGAGGTATCCCTCTTCCAGTAACTCACTTTTTCCCGCTAATCTCTTCGCAATCAACCCAAAATACTCTACTCTTTCTCCTTTATTCCAATCCACGTATTCGGATTTATTTTTCAATTCTGTAATAATCCTCTTCGCTTCACCCAACGCCAAATCGCGCCATTTCACCTCGAAGAAAGCTACCGTTTTTTGCTTTTCATTCAACGCAACCACGTCTATCTCTTTATCTTTCTGCCACCATCTTCCCAGTTTTGTGAATGCAAATGGCAGTTCCTGATCCTGATCCCATAAAAATTCGCTACAAACCTTTTCAAATACAAACCCGAGATACGAATTAAAATCATCTTTGACTATATCAAATAACCGCTCTGTTCTTCCTTCCTCTATCAATGACCTGTACGGATAAACATATCTGAACCAGAAATTAAGATAATTGTCATTGAAGACATATCTTGCATTTCGCATTTCCTTCTTCTGTGTTACCGGGTATTCTTTTCTTATCAACCGAATAGCTGCGAGATTAGCGAGATATCGTGATATAATGCTCTTATCCAACTCCGTAAAATTAGCAATCGCACCAAATTTGTGTTTACCATATGCGATTGCCTTCAATATCGCGAAATATCTTGCGGTTTCTCTCAGTTCCTCTTTTAATAACATTTCCGCCTCTTGATACAGGAATTTCCCCACCCTGAACACATTCTCCCTCAAGTTCTCATCAAAATCCAACCGGGGATCAAATTTCTGGATATATAGGGGGATACCGTCCGTCACACCATATACTCTTACAAGATCAGCCATAGCATAAGGCAAAAATTTGCTGAGATACTTGAATTTGAGCGGTTGTAACTGAAGTTGTGCCGCTCTCCGCCCATAAAGTGGTGCTCGGTAATCCAGAGTGTAATCTTCCATCATTGAGATAGAAGATCCGAGCAAAACGAGGCATATTTCTCTTTCCGATAGAATCAAATCCCATATCTTCTGAAAAATCGATGGTATTGCCCTATTTGACTCTATAAGATACGGAAATTCATCAATAACTAATATGAGTTTGTCTTTCAACAATTTATCGGATTCTCTAAGTAATTCTATCCAATCGGTAAACTCTACTCTCTCAAATAGTGGATCACTGACATACGAAGCGATCGCTCTCTGCAGCTCTTTTAGATTGTCCCTATCGGTTCTCGTATCCGCCAGGAAATAGACGTGCTCTCTATCTCTTTTATAAACCGTTTTACAAGTTCGGTCTTACCTATCCTTCTCCTGCCATAAATGATGATAAAAGACGACCTATTCTGTCTGTATGTATCCTCAAGTAATCGTAGTTCACTCTCCCGATCTACAAAATGTTGAGACATGATTATGATAATCGTATTTCAAGTATTTAAAAAGAAAGTGTTATCGTCTTACCGTCCATTACCGCTTCTTCCGGCACACTTATTTCCTTCGCCATGTCCCACACCATCGTTGCGTTCCCGTTCTCCAAATCTAAATGTCCTGCTCTTATGGTATACGAAGTTGCGAAGACGTCGAAGTTTGTGCCTCCTGTAATCGGTCCTTCTGAATAAGGCACAATGAACTCGTATGAGCCGTTTGACATCTCTCTTGAGGAATACGTAAATTCTCTCCCCTGATTCGTAGTTACATCTGTTGATATTTCAATTACAGGAGAACCATTAGGGGCGGTTCCTTCTATTCGCGCACCTTTAACGTATTCAAAGACCTTCACATATTTTATCTCCTGTCCGCCTACCGCGATTATAGTGCTTGGCGATTCGTGAACAAGCCGGTAATGCTGCAAAGGCTCTAAATAGAACCCTTCGCTAAGTGCTACTCCTTTGCCATCGAATATGTGAAGTCGTGCTTCCATCGTACTGAAATACTTCGCACTCGGCACAATCTTAGGTCCTTCTTCCGTCTGAACACGTGCATAATATCCGCCCGTGTCTCCTGCCCACACGGTCATCGCACCAAATTTGTTATAGAATGCGTTCCACGCATCTGCCATCATAAAATCGCTCACTACGTATCTCACGCCGAGAGCATCTGCAACTTCATTCGCATCTGCTTCCTCTTTTACGATGAAGAACACACAAGCGCCTGGATTATCACTTCCTATGGGACCGCCTATACCTGCCTGGAACGGATTAGCAACCGGAATGCGATGTGCTATCCTCGTTATCCAGTGCCCGTAGTCCCACCAGCTTATTACCGAATATGCCTCTGGTGGATAATCGTAATCCTCCATTCTATTCGTTGTTTCATTGATAGCCGGCTCATCGTATAAAGCGTAATAATCCACGCCAGGGTCCGGTGTATTCTCTTTCATCCAGGAAAGCGATTCATACCAATCATACGCTGGACCGCCACCACCTCTCGCACTTGATAAAGAGACATTTAGCGGCGGGTAAAACACCACCAAACCAATGATAAGAACCGCGATTATGAGGTCGGCACGCAAATACCGCTTTATTTTCTCTGTCCGCAAATTTGTTCCCTGTTTTTTATCCGCAACTTTAGTCTTTTGCTTTTCCTTCTGCGCATTACCTCCTCCAACTGCTCCTCCCTTTTTCTTACCTTTTACCTTTCTCTCTTCATCACCGTGCCCCGTTTTCGCTGTTCCACCTTCTCCTATTGATCCCACAAGCTCGATTGTCTTCCAGGAGACGAACCCGCAAAGAAGCGCAACGTTCACCGCGTAATACGCTGCGAATCTGTTCTGACCGAAACAAGCGAATAGCATTACTGCACTCCACACAATAAGCAAAACCTCCTCAGCCCGGAATTTCCGCGCTATGTTATAGCCAATCCATGGAAAAGCGGCAAAGGCAATGAAAAAGGTGGTGGTGAACCACTCCCAGGCTCCTGGATTGGCAGCGGAAGTTCTAAATACGTGCATCGGATGTATCTCCGCTACGGTTAAAGCCGTCTCAGAAGGGACGAATATGCGAAGCGACCCGGTTAGCGTCGAGTATAAAGACGGATTCAAAACGCTTAGAAGAACAAAAGATAGTACGCCAAGTGCTAATATCACAATAGGATACCCGTAAGGCTCTATTTTCTTGTAGTTCATCAAGAAAGAAACGGCACTCAAAGCACCGAATACGGTCATACCGAGAATAAGAGAGAGCACTTGAAATTTTGCCAGAGCTCCGGGATGAAGCACAGGGGCGATCATAACCAGAGAAACAAGAAATGCTGGCACAAAAACAATACAAAGATAATCCGTGCTCTGCCCCCGCACGTGGTCAATGATGTGTTGAACCACGGCGTAGATGAGCAAAACGAATACGAAAAGAGGCGCGCCTTTCCACGCAAGGTAATAACTACCGAGGAAGATACCCGCAAAAATTGAATATATCATTGGCTTTCGCAAAGCGTTCCAATCCTTCTCCAATACGGAATAAAACGATATTTCATTTTCCTTCGCATGCTTTATCGCAAGAATAAAGAAGAGGATTGCTATCGTGCTGAATAGCGTTTCGGCAACGTGATGGTCTGTGAAGCCTAATAGAGAGCGGGATAAGAACTGCCCGGGAAGGATAGCGATTAGCGCCGCGGAAAGAAGACCTGCATTCCTGTTCCATAGTTCTTTACCGATGAAATAAACCGGGATGACCGTAAGCGCACCTAAAATCGCAGGATACCACGCGCCTATTACTTCTATTCCGTGCTCGCCCAGAGTGGCGTAAGGATTCCCAAGCCCTATCAGCCATATAATAACTGCAAGCAGGTAATCAAATAGAGGTGCAAAAGGGACGTTTGTGCCGTGCGGGTAATACGTGAGCGCATCGAAGTAGATGCGATGCGGGAAGTTATGCAAGGTGTTCTCTACCAGCCGCATGTTATACCAGGGATCGTTCCCACCGAATCGCACGAATGGACCACCAAAAATGCTGTCATAAGGCAACGCTCTGATGTAAAGCGATAAACCAAATATTAACGCTAATAGAGCGCCGTAGATCAAAGACGCTTTTTCTATGCTCTTTATACTCATCATACTTTCTCCTTTCCTCTCATCCCTAATGTGCTCTTTACTTGTTCTTGGCTAATATAAATATTTATTACGGCAATGGATATATTAAAGAGCGATACACGTGAGGGCTTTGTCACGTTCATCTTATTGCTTAAAATACGATTGGTTAGGTGGATAAAATGATAGGGAAAAAGATAAGCATAATTGGTTCCGGCTGGGTAGGCACCGCGGTTGGAAGAGGGTTTGCTGAAATGGGCTATGAAGTAATTTTCTACGACATCGTGAATAAAAGCTTGCCAAACTTCACTAAGGATATAAACTACGCAATTCAAAATTCGGATGTGTCTTTCATCTGCGTTCCAACGCCAACAGCCTCAGATGGAATTGATCTGAGCTATATAAAAGAAGCATCGAAAAATATAGGAAAGGCATTGTCAAACAAAGATGGCTACCATCTTGTAGCCGTGAAAAGCACAGTAGTTCCGGGGACGACAGAAGAAGTAGTAATTCCAATATTAGAGGAATATTCAGGGAAGAGCGCGAGAGAAGGTGAAATAGGGGTTTGCATGAATCCCGAGTTTTTAACTGAAATTTCAGAGAGCTGGAGCAAAGATAAGGGGTACAAGAAGGATTTCTTTACCGAGGATCGGATTGTCATTGGTGAATACGATAAAAAATCAGGTGATGTTTTAGAAGAACTTTACAAACCGTTGAACAAACCTATTCTCAGAACGAATTTGAAGACAGCAGAGTTGATAAAATACGCATCGAACTGCATACTTGCTACAAAAACTTCTTACTGGAACGAGATTTTTCTCATCTGTAAGGAATTAAGCGTTAATTCTCAAACCGTTGCAGATGTCGTTGGTCGTGACCCACGCATAGGTAAATATGGAACTGTTCACGGAAAAGCGTTTGGAGGGAAATGTCTGCCAAAGGATTTAAAGGCGTTTGTCTCTTTTGCTGAGAAATATCATAAGGCAAGATTATTGAAGGCAGTGGATGATATAAACGAAGAGATGCGTGAGAAATACGGGATAAGGGAATGAACGAAGGAAGAAAGGTATATATATCGGAGAGGTATAAACATTAAGTGATGAGCACAAGTATAAAAGTGAGGGGAGAAGATAAGAAGGATTTTGACAGATTACAATCGGAGCTTACTTTGAGGTTTGGGAAGAAGATAACGCAGCAGGAATTGTTCTCAAGAATTATTGAGCTTGTGGAAGACTCGAAAGAAGTTTTCATCAAGGGGGTGTACTTGCCATTATCAGAGGGAGAAATAGAGGATTTTAGAAAGATACAAAGTGATTGGGGCATTGTAACGAGCGAAGAAGAGATAGATGAGATACTTTATGAAAAATGAGCATATTTATTGATACAGGTGTTTTTGTAGGGTATGTGAACAAAAAAGGCAAAAATCATGATATTGCAGTAAATTTGTTAGAGGACATTATGAGGAATAGATATAGAGCAGCTTTCGCCTCTGATTACATCTTCGATGAAGCGGTTACTGTTGCTTTATACCGAACAAAGGATATCAGAAAGGCAATTGATGCGGGGGAGCTAATTATTGGTAGCAGGGAGAAGGGGATAGCTCAGTTTGTAAATATTTTACCAGTATCAAAAGTTATCTTCAACGAAGCATGGAAGTCATTTTTAAAATATCCTGAGAAAATGCTGAGTTTTACTGATTGCACCTCAATAGCCCTTATCAAAGGAAGGGAAATCGATTATATCGCAAGTTTTGATAAAGATTTTGATGGAATAGTGAATAGAGTAGCAGAATGATAAGAAAAGCGGTGATACCAGCAGCAGGTTTGGGGACGAGGTTTTTACCGGCGACAAAGGCGCAGCCGAAGGAGATGCTTCCTGTTGTTGATAAACCAGTTATACAATACGTTGTGGAAGAAGCGATTGCTTCAGGAATAAAAGATATTCTTATTATAACGGGAAAAGGAAAGAGGGCAATAGAAGACCATTTTGATAAGAGCGAAATTGAACTGGAAAACGCGTTTTTAGATGAGATAGACGCGATGATGAACCATGTGAATCTTCTTTATACGAGGCAGCGAGAGCCACGGGGATTAGGCGATGCTGTTTACTACGCAAAAAGTTTTGTTGGTAATGATGCCTTTGCTCTGCTTTTAGGCGATACTATAACAATTCCGGAATGCACAAAGGAAATAATCAATAAATACGAGGAATACAAGACTTCTATTATTGCCGTTGAGGAAGTTCCAGAGGAAAAAATAAGCAGCTATGGGATAATAAAGGGGAAAGAAGTTGAGGGAGATACGTACCTTGTTGAGGATTTAGTTGAGAAGCCCTCGCCAGAAGAGGCACCGTCAAATTTAGGGATCTTAGGGCGGTATATTTTGACTCCTGCGATATTTGATGCAATCGAGCGAACGCCACCGGGAAAAGGAAATGAGATTCAACTTACCGATGCGTTACGCCTCTCAAAAGAGAGAAAATATGCGTACGTTTATAAAGGGAGGAGATACGACATAGGGAACAAACTTGACTGGATAAAATCGAATATTGAACTTTCTTTAGCTGATGAAAGGTTCAATAACGAGCTCGAAAATTTTTTGCAATTATATAAAATGTAAACAAATAATAAAACATGTCAACCGTGAAGAGAGAGTTGGTACCAATCATAATTATGAAGGAGATAATTGACAAAAAGAGAGAACTCGGAAGGATACTGTCGAAACACAAGGTGAAAGAGCCAGAGGAGATAGAGAAGGGGATAGAAAAGGGTAAGCTGCCGGAACATCCATCTTACGAGGATTTTTTATCAGCTTTAGCATTGAGAAGCAATATAGAAGAGATGAAAAAGCTGGCGAGGGATTTAATAGGGGAGATTTGATGTTCCGCAGGTATCTATCGTTTTTAAAGGTGGCAAGAGATGAATTCTTTTCCAAGACATATTCACTTTGGTTCAGAAGATAATGTCATTGAGGATCATGTGTTAGAGGAAAATGTTTCACCCGAGGGAAATTTCAGGAGGTTTATGGAGTGGGTGAGAGGGCTTCTCAGGAATTGAACCCATGCTAAACGAGAAAAATCTCAATACATAAAACAACAAGTAGGAAAAGAATAAGAGAAATTAAGAGAGGCAGTTTAAAAAATGGATAAATGCCCAAGATGCAGCGCGGAAATGAAGATTGATCAAGATGCATACGTGAGAGACGACGTCATCGTTCTACACGAAGTCGAGAGATGCCCTGAATGTGGAGAGATTATGCTTACAGAGGAGCAAATGGATGCCTTTCTTGAAAAATTAAAGCGGTTGAATCTCGGGAAAGAAGAATATGGCATCGTCAAGATAAGGAAAAATGAAAATCGTGATAACGAAAACAGAAAAGATTTTTAAGTATACAGGCAAATTTAATCTTGGTGATAAATATGGGAATAAAAGTAAAGGCAAGATATGAGAATGAAATGTTGAAACCTTTTGGGAAGTTGGATTTGGAGGCGGGAGAAGAAGTTGAGATAGAGGTTCCAATCTCAATGGTAGAGAAGACGTATGCGGTATCAAAGCTGAGCGATGAGATAATTGAGGAGATAATAGAAACGACGGAAAACGGTAAGTGAAACAGCATGAGGGAACTGAAACTTGAAGGCATATTGAATTACGTAAAATCGGAGCTTTTCAAGCTGAGAGGAATAAAACCCCACAGAGTAGTACAAGAGATAAAACGAGAACCAAGCCTGATTAGACTTGTGAATTTTGATGCGGTAATCAAACTTTTCGGGAATTTACGAGTGGATGTTCTTCCAGTAGAATATAAGTGTAAGGAACTCGTGGAAGTTATAAGTGAGTACTCACTATTACCAAATGATGCTCTACATGTCGCCACGATGAAAAGATATGGAATAACAGACATAGCGACAAACGACCCCGATTTTGAGAGGGTAGGAGGGATAAAAGTTTGGAAGCCGTAAATGCAAATCTTTCTTTTAAAAAGAAAGCTTTACTAAAAAACACTTTTCTTTATAAAAGAAACCTGTGCTAAAGAAATAAAATAAAAAATGAACGTCAAGAACAAGGAAGAGATTGAAGAAATCATAACAAATCTTGGAGACATAAGCAAAAGCATTGAAGGCACGAACGTTTTAGTTACTGGTGGCGCAGGGTTTTTAGGCTCATGGATTTGTGACGTGCTTGTGGAGCAAGGAGCGAAAGTAACTTGTTTG
>JAUWPM010000108.1 GCA_030611585.1 Methanosarcinales archaeon
CAACTCAAACAGATATCTCCGCTGTTGAAAAGTGGTTTGACGATAATAGACAGCCATTTCCAAGCTCCCCCCTCATATAGAAATGAATGGCGGAAAGCTTTATATATCCTATGCTTCTCATCAAGGTGGTGATAACAAAAATACGAAGAATGATAAAGTAAAATGATTAATTAATACGTGTAACCTCTGCAATCAGAATTAAGGAGCGATAAACAAATGATGTCCCAGCGCGTTAAGATTCCTCAGGATAGAATAGGCGTACTCATCGGTCATAACGGATTCGTAAAAGGCGATATAGAGAAGAAATCGGATAGCACGATCACCGTGGATAGTACCGAAGGGGAAGTGCATATAGAGGGCATAGAGGGCGGAGACCCCGTAAAAACACTTCGAGTGGCGGAGGTGGTAAAGGCGATTGGCAGGGGTTTCTCTCCGGAAAACGCTTTTAAACTGCTTGATGACGATTTCCTACTCTTTGAGGTTATTTCTCTTTCTCACCTCTCTCCGAAGACCCTGAACCGTGTGAAAGGGCGTGTAATAGGTAGAAATGGGAAAACGCGGTGGACGATCGAGAATCTGGCGGACGTTAAAATCTCGGTTTACGGGAAGACCATAAGCTTGATTGGATATGCGCACGAAGTAAGGACGGCACACGAAGCAATAGCGATGCTGATACATGGATCGCCTCATAGCTCGGTATATAGCTTCTTGGAGAGGAAGCGTAGAGCGGAGGAAGAACAGGCAGGATGGTAAGGAGTAAATACGAGGAAGGGAGGAAGAGACTGGTTGAACATCTCAGGAGACAAGGTGTCAGTGAAGGAGTTTTAACGGCGATGATGCAGGTCAAAAGGCACCTTTTTGTTCCCCCTTATCTCAGTGACCAGGCATACGCCGATTATCCGTTGCCCATCGGAGAAGGACAGACGATAAGCGCGCCACACATGGTTGCGATGATGTGCGATTACTTAGAACTCAAGAAGGGCGAGAAGGTACTTGAAATTGGCGCGGGTTCCGGGTACCATGCCGCGGTTATTGCTGAGATGATAGGCAATGAAGGGCATGTCTATTCCGTAGAAAGGATACCGTGGCTGGTTAAATTTTCGAAGGAGAACTTGCAGCGTGCAGGATATAAGAACGTGACGGCGATACCCGGTGATGGAACCCTTGGGCTGCCTGAACATGCGCCATACGACAAAATAAGTGTGACCTGTGCCGCTCCCGATGTGCCGCCGCCGTTACTTGAGCAGTTGAAAACCGGTGGAAAAATGGTTATTCCTATCGGGAAATACCGGCAAGTATTGTATTTAGTGGAGAAGAGAAACGGAGTTGAGCGGGAACGGAAATGCGACGTCGTTTTCGTGCCTTTGTTAGGCAGATATGGATTCAAGACGAAATGACCGGGGCGAGAAAACCTAAATTGTTGACACAACACTTTTTCTTTTTTACAAAAAGAAAACTAAACCCTTACAGGGTTTTCGGGGTCGTGGGGCAGAGCCCCACAGTGCTAAAAGAAAAACATCAGGAATATTTTAGTCAAGGTTTTTACCGAAGGTAAAAAAGTTGTGTGTTAATCTGTGTCTTAAAAAGATGGCAGTTGTATACTTTATATACAATAAAAAAAAACATGAACGAACACATGCTCTCACCGGCAAGCGGGAAAATAATAAGAATCGGGGAAGAAAGCAGAACGATCACCATATTTATGTATCTTCATAATGTGCATATTACTACCGCGCCGTTAGATGGCGTAGTAAAGAAAATAACACCCGAGAATGGATTGTTTCAGCCTGCTTTCTTTCGCAGTGCCGATTTCAACACGAGAAATACCATAGAACTGAGCACGAAATATGGTGACGTAACAATAGTACAAATAGCGGGCTTTTTTACGCGGAAAATAATCTGCGAAGTCGAAGAGGGGCAGGGAATTATGAAAGGTGAACGAATAGGTAAGATTTGTCTTGGCTCTCGTGTAGATATAAGCATTCCCAGCGGGTTCGAGATACTGGTGAAAGAAGGTGCCCACGTTAAATGCAGGAAAACAATTATGGCTTCTTCCAAGTAAGAAATAAATTGTTGACACAACACTTTTTCTTTTTTACAAAAAAAGAAAACCTGTGCTAAAAGAAAAATAAAAAATAAATTATGGACACAGATTAACGCAGATGATAAAAATCAACTTTGTTCTTCACCCTAAATAAATCCGCGTAAATCAGTGTTAATCTGTGTCTTAAAGAGAATTACGGCAGTTATACTTTATGTACGAAAATAAAAAAAGAAACAGTGGGTTGTGGATTTTACTCCACAACCATTCTAAATTGTTTTGTTTTTTTTGTTTTATACTATAGACAGAAAGTGTGGCATGACTTCACTAAGAGGTACGATCGAACCGAAGAACACTGTCCTTCCCAGCAGCTCGCCGATGAACGCGAACACAAACACTGCAATCGCAAGAATCGCCGCCGTAGACATAGATTTCTTTATTAGTGCCAGTGCAAGCCCTACTAAGCAAACTAACACTAAACCGATACCTATTACCACTCGTAACCATAGGAATGTAGCGTGTTCACCGTGCAACATATCTTCCAGAGTTGCCAGTTGTGCCATCTTTGCCATCTCCGTACTCGCGATTGGTAACATCGTTATGTTCGCATACACTGCCACTGCCAGTAGGACCACCATCGCCACTCCAATTCCCGTCGTAGCCCAAAGGAAGGTCGTAAATGACTTATCCGCTTCCTTCTTCATCAGGTATTTCACTGAAAGAACTGCTGCTACTGCCGTTACGCCTGCAAGCAGAGTGGTAACGATGAAAAACAGCAGAGTTGTGGGTTGGTTCCAGGCAGGCATAGTGTACATCATGTACGACGTTGCGCTTGCATAGAGATATACTACAAAACCCATAACAGCAGCTAAAACACCAATGATCTTCCTGAGCGGCATAAATATCTTTACGAGCGCAGGTATGAGCGCAGATATCACCGGTATTTTACTGATTATTCCTCTGAGACTACCGTATTCGGACTCACACACCCATAACGCTGTATATACCACTGCTAAGATGACAAAGAGCGTAAGCGCCAGTACTTCTCTGCTTAGCCATGACGTAGCAAGATGATTATTCATCGTCAGCATTGCTAAGAACGGCCGTGCCTCGTGTGACAGCATCGCTATCAGACCGACTACTACTACCGGGACACATACCCATGCTCCGGTCTCAAAGAATTTTGCATCCTCTTTGCTCTTTGCAAGGAAGTCCGCGATAAGCATTGCTATCAGTGCACCCACTGCCATCTGACTGAGTACGGTGAAGATTATGTACGATGTATTGCCACTCATATTTTGTTTACACCCCTACTTGCCTACTCATCAACTTCCCGGCTGCTCTCTGTCTATATATTTCTGTTACCTCGTTTGTCTCTCCTCCAAGACGTGCCTTAGTCGCGCAGAAAGAAACACATCTGGGGTCTGGTGCTGTCTGTATAATATTTCCCGCAGCATCTTTCTGCTGATCAAACGGAATCACACAGAACGTGCACTTGTCCATTATCCCCTGGTATTTGGCAACATCATGTGGATACTTCGGTGCTCCGAATGGGCATGCCCAACCGCAGTAACCGCATCCGATGCACTTGTCCTTGTCCATGAGCACGATACCGTCCTCTCGCTTCCAGATCGCCTTTACCGGACATGCTTGCTCACATGGCGCGTGAGTACAGTGCATGCAGGACATTGCTACATACCGCTCGCCTGGTTTTCCCTCGTTTATTCTCTGAACGCTAATCCTTGAAGTCCCCACTGGAACCTGGTTACGCTCCTTGCATGCGACGAAACAGCCACCA
The DNA here is from genome assembly GCA_030611585.1 of Methanosarcinales archaeon. Lineage (GTDB taxonomy): Archaea > Halobacteriota > Syntropharchaeia > Alkanophagales > Methanospirareceae > JACGMN01. The sequence continues at coordinate 3,840 of JAUWPM010000108.1, forward strand.
CAGTCTATGCACCGATCTACATCGTCCAAGAATTTATATATGACCATTTTTCATTTCCTCCTTTACGCCTTGTATATCTTACACTGGCACACTTTCGTCTCTTGCATCTGGGTGTGAATGTCGTACCCGTCTACACAGATGATGTTACATGAATCACCGAGCACGTATTCCGCGGTTCCTGGTGGATACCTGTCCTCATATGACTTACCTTCAAACCAGCCAGCCCAGTGCCATGGCATGAATGCCGTCTGCTCGTTTACTGCCTCGGTAACGTAGGCTTTGACTTTGCACTTCCCTCTCAGCGTCTCTACCCAGACGTACTCATCCGTTATTCCTATTTTATGCGTGCTCACTCCGATTCTGCTTGCCAGCTTTGGATTGATCTC
>JAUWPM010000009.1 GCA_030611585.1 Methanosarcinales archaeon
ACCTTTATAATATCATTCTCCTCCAATGCGTGTTTCTCACCCAGTCGGAGTTTGGTTCTCGCGTCCACGGCATAAAGGAAGCTCTCTCCGATGTCCGAATGAACCGAGAAGGCTAAGTCCCTGGCTGTGCTCCCTCTTTTCAAGAGAAACGCATCTGGCAGAACCTTACCTACGGAATCACTGAATTTGTGCTCGTCCTCCACCGGATACGCAACTACGTAGTCCAACAAATCAAACACCATACGATTTATTATCTCCTGGACTCCCGTGCCTTCATACGCACGAATAAACTCTCTTATCCGTTCCAGTCCTTTCCGCTGCTTTTCCGTGGGGTTAGACGAAATCTCAAAATCCGCATCTCCGGGCAGATACGTTATGATTTTGTTCTTCGCTGCGGTTCTCAAAGCGAGTTCCGCCTCCGCAGAACATGGGATTACCGGTTCCCTATCTTCTTTTTCTTTGCTTTTGTCTTTCAGTTTCTTTATGTTCTCTTCAGGCGCAATATCTGCTTTATTCGCCGCAATGAGCATCTTTTTACTCCGCTTTATTACCGCGGCAGCCAACTCCTTCAGGTCATCATCAGTCCACGACTTAAAGTTAGCGCGGTCTAAATCTAAACTGCGGGATTCTAATAGAACCGCCTTTATGTGCTCTTCCGTTACGCCAACACCCGCTAATTGCTCGGATAGCAACCGCTCTATCTTCGTTCCTTCTAATTCCGCCTTCCTCTCCAGTTTTCGCCAATTCCGCTTTATTATCCCGTACACCCACATATTCAACTCCGCTTCGAAGAACTCAACGTCTTCAAGCGGGTTATGGCTTCCAACGTCCACCACGTTGCCATCCGCATCCGTCCCTCCTGATGCGTCTACGACGTGTATTATCGCTTCTGCCTGCCGGAGTTCGTCTAAAAATTCGTTCCCCAAACCTCTTCCTTCGTGTGCACCCCTGACCAGTCCCGCAACGTCCAGGAGCCCCACGGGTACGAAACGAAACCCATCAATGCAATTCCCGCACCCCTCTCCGCCCCCTATCGCCTGCTGAATCGCTTCTTCTTGACACGGGCATTTTACCTTCACGTATGCAATCCCGGTATTGGGTGCGATGGTGGTGAACGGATACGCGGCTATTTCAACGTCTGCGAGTGTAGAAGCCTTAAAAAAAGTGGATTTGCCCGAATTCGGCTTCCCGGCTATCGCTATTGTTATCATTTCTCCACCTTCAGTCTTCAACCGCAATCGTTTCTAACTGACTCACTATGTTCCACACCAACGCCCTTGTATGAGAAGGAATGTTTTGGTTGGTAGCGAGTTCATCCAGATCGGAGATCACCGCTGCTACTCGAACGGACAGAGACGCATCGCCATTCAGCAGCTTATCTTTTACTTCTCCCGTTGATCGCCTTATGTTTCTCGGAACCGTGATGTCTCCTATTATCTCTTCAAACATCTCGGTGCATCTCCTCACGATTTCTTCTTTATCCGCAACTTCCATTCGCTCTTACCCCCGCCTCTATTCTATTCCCCGTGTAAAGCAAGTATAGGAGACCTGTAAAAGTGTAAAAGAACCACACATTAAAAATGTTTTACGCGACAGTTTAAATCCCCTCATTATCTGCTATCAAACCCTTAACCCCCCAAGAATACTGATAAATAACGCTGCTGCTATTATATCCGCGGTGGAGCCGGGATTTAGGCCCTCCCTGATAAGCTCCTCATCGAATTCCTCTATCTCTCTACGCTTGTAGCCCTGATTTACAATCTGATCTGCCCTATCCTTCACGTATCTGCTCTTTTCCGCGCCGAATTTCATTTTAATAAAGGTATCCTCCTCTTCCGATAGCAACCGAAGATAAGCATGAGTTACAGCATCGTTTATGCGCTTCTCTTTGACAAAATCATTTATCCGCGATGCGTATCTGAAAGTCAGCCCAAATCCGCCCACCAATTCACGTGAAATCAAATCATACGATGCCGAAATGGTAAGTATCTCGTAAAGGGAGAACTGCTTTTTTCTTATCTCCTTTATCGCACCCTCGTCCGCCAGATTAAATTCTGGCACGTCTCTTCTCACTTTTACCTTTGCCTTTGGGAACGCAGTGTAAACTTCTATTGCATCGTCCGTAGTGGTATTCAGCATGATTTCCGCTGCTTTTCGCTTTAGCTTCTCCACATCGTAACTTTCACAAGCACCCGCAGCCATCGCTAAAGGAATCAACAGGAGTAGAGCGCCGAAATGCGTATTTCCACCACTTTGCCACGCGACACTTTCTTCCACTCCTCTTCTTATCAATTCACCCACACCCGTTCCTTTGCTCCTCTCAGCCGCTTCTCTCAATACCGGGTACACGGCAACCGAAGAAGCGAGGAAATGCTCATAACTCGTATCTACGAAGTCGTGTGTTCGATCAACATTACCGGGCTTCGGATATGCGGATACTTCCAGGAGCAAAGCCAATTGCGCACTTCTCGCAACGTCATCCTCGTTCATTATTCTATCTATCTAAATTTGATTACGTTTTGAAACTGTATAGACATGTAAGATTTTATGCCGTGGAAATAAAAAGTTACTACTATCAGTTAAATTGTTGGATGTCAGAGGCTTGACACTATAGGAATAAGGAGAACGCACGTGAATGGAATAGGGAAAGAGCTTTCGGATTTATCTGGCTCTGTGCTTTCAAGGAGTCAAATTAGAGCACTCTTACGCACTAAACCGCCCCTAATCGAGGAACTGATTGACGTTAACACGCAACTGCAGCCCAACGGCGTGGACTTAACGGTACGGCAGATAGAGAAAATCGTGAGTGCGGGTTGTATTGATTTCAGTAATAATGACCGGAAGCTTTCGGAGACCGAGAAACTCGATTTTGACGCTGATGGGCTGTTTTTGCCTCCCGGATCATACAAGGTGATTTATAATGAGATTGTTCATCTACCAAAGGATATTATGGCAATCGGAGCGCCACGAACAAGTCTCTTACGATGCGGCGTTACGATTGAAACGGGATTTTGGGATGCGGGTTATGAAGGCAGAAGCGAATCGTTGTTGATAGTGGTTAACGAAAAGGGCTTTTATGTGAAGAGAAATGCACGTATCCTCCAGTTGGTTTTTATCCAGTTCTATAAAGCCGCAGGCAGCGGGTACGCGGGAATATACCAATCAGAAAACATTGGTCAACGCCAAAAGACGCTTGATTGACGTGTGAATTTGTATCTCAAGTGTTTTTGGGCTGTCCGAAAAACAACCACAAGATTACACTGATTTACACGGTTTTTTCTTTTTGTTGGGCAGGTGGGCTATTTTTAACGGCATTGACCTTTCATCTTGTCTGTGTTAATCTGCGTCAACAATTTATTTTCTATTTTCTTGTGTTAATCTTGTGAGCCTTTCCAACTAACTAAATGCAAACTTGTCCTATACCTTTACATTTTGGACATTTTATGCTTCTGAAGCCTACGCGATCCGAGATCCGACCCTTTCCGTTGCAACTGTCACACACTACAATTATTCCATCTCCTACGATTATAACTTCTCCCTCACCATCACAAACGGGACAAGTGCTCTTTTTTAACCCATATATATCATCAAGTACAACCCCTTTCCCTTGACAATAACCACAACGAACAGGGTTTTGCTTTCTTCCTGGGCACAGCTTATATGCTTTTGTCATTTTTACGCTTCAGAAACGTATGAGTTGTAGGGATATATAAGCTTTTCGGTATTTGAGGGTTTTTAAATTATATCCGCTGGCGGTGAATTTAAACCAATGATGAAACACCACAATTCTTTATCCGCCCCTCCTTTCCATCCTGTACACATCCACCCCTATAAACTTCCTATCCTTTTTGTGAAACCAGAACCGCCGTTTTAGTGGAAAAGCAACTGGAAAACGATGAATTGCCACAGAGGGCATCAAACTTCTTAAAAAAGATTCACTGCCTTCGTTAAGTATAGAATAAACAACAGGCGAGATTTCAAACGCCTTTTCCAAAAAGACTCTATCCGCATGTCTGTTCTTCCTCTGTGCACCAAACGGAGGATTCATCACCACGGTATCTCCTTTTCCTTCTACTAATCGCACATCACTCTTTCGGAATTCTACTTTCACATCCAATCTCTTACAATTCCGAAGAGCAACTGCTATCGCCTTCTCATCGCTATCTATCCCGATTACTGCTTTCGCACCCAGTACCTTCGCGCCGATCCCCAGTATCCCATTACCGCAGCCGAGATCGTAGACCATCTGGTCTTCTATATCGCCGCTCATAAACGCGAAATACAACAATTCCGAAGCTACCGTAGCAGGAGTTGAGTACTGCTCGCGGTCTGCATCGGGCTCCGGTATGTCATCCACACGTTCTAACAGGATTGCCAGTTCCTTCTTCTTCATTGTAAACTTTACTCAACAATATCAAAAGCTTTAAATATAGCTCTGTGTATACAGAATAGGGGAATAGACATGTTAACGATAATGATGATGGTATTGGCCGTAGGTATTGCTTCTCTTTGCTTTGCCGCGTACTTAGCTTTTGGTATTTTAAGAGAGAGCGAGGGTAGCGAGAAGGTAAAGGAGCTTTCTTTGGCCATTAATCGCGGAGCTATGGCTTTTCTACGCCGGGAATTCACTGTGCTGCTCATCTTTACCGTAGTTATGGTATTAATCTTGGCTTTTGTTATAGCGCCCAGCAGTGCGTTGGCTTATCTTATGGGCACGGTAATGTCGTCATTAGCAGGATTTTTAGGTATGAGCATTGCCACCAGGTCTAATGGTAGGACTGCCAATGCAGCCATCAACAGCTATGCCAAAGCATTACGGATTTCTTTCTCCGCGGGTGCGGTAATGGGGCTATGTGTTGTTGGCCTGGGAATAATCGGGCTGGTTATTACCGTCATGCTCTTCCCGGATCCTCACGTTTGGTTAGCTTATGCCTTTGGATCATCCTTGGTCGCTCTTTTCCTTAGAGTCGGAGGCGGCATTTTCACCAAGAGCGCAGATGTTGGTGCCGATTTAGTGGGAAAAGTAGAAGCAGACATTCCGGAGGACGATCCAAGAAATCCCGCGGTTATTGCTGACTTAGTCGGCGATAATGTTGGTGACGTTACTGGCATGGGCTCCGACCTTTTCGAGTCCTATGTTTCCGCCATAGCGGCTGCCATGGTTTTAGGTACGATTTATTATGAAGGAAATGTGGGCGTGACCTTGCCATTGGTCATTGGAGCGGTAGGCATTGTAGCATCCATGATTGGAATACTCTTTGTCAGACCTAAAGAAGTTACTGGCGGTTTCGAGCTGCAAACAGCGCAAGCACGAGCTACCATGAACCGGGGGACATACGTAAGCTGTATATTGATGATAATCATCAGCTACTTTGTCATCACCCAATTTTTAGCTGATGGAACCGGGGTTTTCATTGCTATGCTTACAGGGCTTATTTGTGGTCTTGTTGTTGGCTGGGTTACTGTGTACTTTACTGCTTCAGAGCGTAGACCAACAGCAGGCATAGCCAAATCAGCTCAGAGTGGAGCGGGAATCACCATCATCGAAGGTTTCTCGGTAGGTATGTTAAGCACCGTAATACCTTTGATTGCTATCTGCATTGCCACGTTGATTTCCAATTACTTTGCAGGATTGTTTGGTATAGCTATCGCTGCGGTGGGCATGCTGGCAATTTTAGGAATGACTTTAGCTACGGATTGCTACGGTCCCATAGCAGATAACGCCGCAGGCATAGCGGAAATGGCTGGGCTGGGCACGGAGGTGCGAGAGCGCACTGAGGCTTTGGATTCCGTGGGCAACACCACCGCAGCCATAGGCAAAGGCTTTGCCATCTCTTCGGCTGCTTTAGCCGCTTTAGCCTGGTTAGCTACCTATTTCCAGGTTGCGGGGATTATGGAAACAGGAGCCAATCTCATCTCAGTAGAGGTAATTGCTGGCTTGATGCTTGGTGGTATGCTAACCTTTTTGTTCTGCGCGTTGACGATGCGAGCGGTGAGCAAAGGTGCTTTTAATGTGGTGGAGGAAGTAAGGAGGCAGTGGCGAGAAATCCCCGGGCTGCGTGATGGTAAAGCATCCGCGGACTATGTAAAATGTGTGGATCTGACCACACGAGGAGCTATATCAGGAATGTTACTCCCGGGAATTCTGGTGATAATCGTTCCCCTCTTTGTTGGTATAACTTTGGGAGTGGAAGCGGTTGGAGGCTTGCTTGCCGGTGCTTTAGTTACCGGTTTTCTGATGGCAGTGATGATGGCAAATGCAGGTGGCGCCTGGGATAATGCGAAGAAATATATTGAGTCCGGCAAATTTGGTGGCAAGGGAAGTGAAGCCCATAAAGCAGCAGTGATTGGTGATACCATAGGTGATCCTTTTAAAGATACCGCGGGTCCTTCACTGAACATACTAATAAAGCTGGTAGGTAAGATAGCTGTGATTTTCGCACCACTCTTTGTCATGTTAGCAGTTTAAGCAGGCTTATCTTCTCGATGGGCAGCGAGGCACATAAAGCCGCACGCAGTCGTCGGCGATACGGTCGGTGACCCGTTCAAAGACACCGCAGGGCATGCGATCAATCCGCTTATCAAGTCAAGGCAATGAATATGGTTGCCATCCTGTTCTCGTCGCTGTTCGTGGCGTATGGTGTGCTGCCGATGTGAAGGGCGTATGAAAATGAAGAAATGTGTAATTTGTAATATTCGCAAAGGTAAGAGGTTTTGTGTTAAGGAGGACGATTTCATCTGCTCTAAATGCTGTGGAATAATCAGGGACCCACAACTATGCCCCAACGATTGCCCATATCTTTTTAGTGCGACAGAGAAGAAAAAAGCTGGCGAATTGCCCTTATACAGAGTCCTGATGACAACACCAAAGGGTAGCAAAAGCATTTTAGTCGCGAGGGAGAAGGAAAATGGGAAACTTCAATTCATCTCCGTCCTGGTAGATGAGTGGAAGATGGGGCTAAAAGATTGTTTCGGAGAGCATGATCTATCAAAAAAAGAATTTGACAAGCTTGTAGCAATGCAACCGGATTATTGTGCCGATGCCAACTTAAACGAGTGCAAAGAGATAATCAAGCGGGGCATACTTATCGCTGAAACACTGGGCTTGAGAATACCGAGGGAATTCAGAGAGTTCAAATACATTCTGGGCGACCTCGATACCGTTGAGGTTACTGGTTCACTGTACAAATGTTTTGAATGCGGAAAAGGAGATTTACCCGATGAGATAGTCGAACAGATTAAAGAAGTGACCTTGCATGATGTAGCCGCTGGCGTTTGTGGCACTGAAGATGAGACGATGCTTTATTTCGTCTGTGACAACTGTAAAGGAGAAGAAGGGGAGTAAGTGTAAAATAAATTTTAATCCTCCGCACCCCGCCTCTTTATCACTTCCACTTTATCAATCACCCTTACTTCCGGCTTCATCTTCTCGTAAACCGAACTGACCTCGAATCCTTTAAAGTGCTCCTGTATGCCCTCCATCTGCTCTTGTGAAAGCGGTTTTACGGCACAAGGTCTCAGCGGCGTATTAAGCTGCACCTCATCCGGCTGTATCTTCTGAGCAATTCGCGCCATTTCCGCCCCGGAATCTTTATTATCATCAACGAACATCATTTGCAGACATAATCTGCCCTTGTATCCTCTTCTAAATTCTATGAGCCCCTCTATTATCGCTTCGAGCTTAATCTCTTCGCTTACCGGTCGGTTCACCTTTTCAAAGATACTCTGATCAGAAGCATCGAGCTTAGCGACCACGATGTCCATCTTCTTCAATTCTTCCTGTACCTGCATGTCCGTAACTAAAGCGGCATTGGTCAGGATGGCAACTGGTGTTTTAGGGCACTGCCTTCGGATTGCAGCGGCAACCTCGCCGAGATTCGCGCCCAGTGTCGGCTCGCCCATACCTGCAAACGTAATCACATCTGTGGTATCGGCAATGGTATCCGCAATCTCGCTAATCTCACGCTCGATCTCCTCCGTCCGTACGTACACCTTCCGTTCCGCCGTTTTATTCCCCGTTCGCCCAAGCTGGCAATAGACGCAGTCAAACGAGCAGGTCTTCTCTGTCGTGCTTAAAATGTCCACGCCCAACGACCTGCCCAGTCGCCACGATGCCACCGGCCCGTACAGGAATCGCATTTATATTTCTATCTCCACGCCGGCTCCACACCGTACCGTCTTCTCCGGATACATCTCCAATATCTCTTTCTTACGCACCGTGCAATGGCAGGGTATTATCAGTTCCAATCCTTGTAACGACTCCAGTTTATCAAACCCGTGAAAACCGCCGATCACTCCGTACAGCTCACCGAACACCGTTGCAGCCTCTAAAATGTTCTCTAAACCCGGATGCGCACAGCCGGTTAAAACAACCACGCCCTCTTCCGCATCCAGAACCAATGACTGCTCTCTTATCCCCCCTCCAAGCTCTCCCGTTGTATGAACCCCCGGAATAATATCCCTCGGTTCCGAAACCTCAAAAACGTCTGCTTCACGTGCCACTTCTTCCTTCAATCTGCGTGAGAATGAACGGGGTAGATACACTGCCACTCCGGGATGTAATACCGCGTCAAGACCTCCAACGTGGTCCCAATGCTCGTGTGAGAGTGCAATAATCTCGAGGTCTTCTTTTCTTAGCCCCAACTGCTGCATGTTGTACGCTAATATCTTACCTGACGCCCCTGTATCAAACAGTAGTTTCCTGTCTTCCGATTCGATCAGACACGAGAAGCCCCAGTCGCTTTTCAATCCTTCTTTCGCTTCGTTATCATATACTACTCTTAATTTCATTTCCCCTCACCTTTATATTTGATAATTTCCTTTTTAAATGTTAGCACTTATATATATGATAAAAGAAATTGAGACGTGTGTGCAGGAAAAAGTGGATGTGATAAGGCAAATGAAGATGATAGCGATAGCCAAATTTATCATCCCTTTTTGCCTCGCAGGCGCTGCAGTCGTATTCTTCTGGTTCGCAGGTCCGGAGGTATACGCGAAATATGCAACGGTCTTCAGCATTTATTCGTTTGTGCCTCTTTTTGGCTTAGAGACCGCCATTCCAAAAGGTTTAAGTCTTGGTATTCATCCTGCAGCTCTTATATCCTTTCTGCTTTATACTGACGCCGTTCTCTCCATGTTTTTAGTCTGGAACCTGGACTATGCAAAGAAAATACCGCATATAGGGAAGCTTGTGGAAAGAACAGAGGAAAGCGGAGAAAAGACGATTAAAAAATATAAATGGCTGAAGAGGATGGGTTTTATAGGGCTTGTTGTCATTGTTATCATTCCATTTCAATATACGGGGTCTGTGGCAGGGTCAATAGTGGGAAGAATAATAGGAATGACGCCTTTGATGACCTGGCTTGCAGTAATTATTGGCTGCGTAACCCGCTCTACTATGTGGACACTTATATCTATTGGCGTGCTCTCTTTTTTTTAGATTATATAACCTGTCTATGTTAAAGTAGACATGTGGACGAGTAAAGAAGAGGGATCGCGCGGAACTAAATATAAGCTGTTTATCAAAGAATGCCGTTTCCACATCACATTATCTCTGCTGGTTTTTACGTTGTACATGACAGAAGCATCAATTCAGCGAAGATTTTTATCTGCGTTGCATTCCCGACCATTGTTTTCTCCGTATTGTATCTCGGAATACATTGGATTCCCGATGTCTTTGCAGGGATGGCAGTAGCTCTGTTCACTTATTATGCGGCCAAATCATTTTGCAAGTCCTCGCATCCTATAGTCAATCGCATCCATTCCACCCGAAAATAATCAGTGTCTTTTTAACTTTCAGACACAGATTTACACTGATTTACACTGATTTTTGGCACAACGAATTCGGGTTAATTTGTAGTGATGGACTATAACATTTCCCAAACCACTCCCTCTCCCCAACCTGCTTAGCTTAGCTCCGGACGCTTTAACTTTATATGTCTACTACTTCTATCTCACTTTTATGCTTGAACATCGGAAACTACTATTGCTAACGGCATCTCTTGCAATAAGCCTCACAGCCATACTTTTCATCCTCTTTTTCTCGCCCTACAAAATAACCCCGGAAACAATTGACGCAGTTGCAAAAATCAACCCCTTTTATCTGGTATTGGCAATTGGAACGCACATAGGAGGTTTCGTAATATGGAGCGTACGACTAAAAATAATGAGTGATTTTATTGGAATTAGTGCTGACGGGTCGGGGGAAACGGGGAAAGCGAATGATTTAAAACTATCGAAATCACTGAAGATAATTTTAGCCAGCCTCTTTGCAGCCTGCATAACGCCTTCGCAATTTGGCGGCGAACCCGTGAGGATTTACCTGCTGAATAAAAACGGGCTTAGCGTTGGAGATGGAACAGCGGTGGTCTTTGGAGAGAGACTGTTAGACTTTGTCGTCATTATGGTTGGCGCGGCAATAAGTTTCCTGCTGTTTAGAGCTGTATTACCCTACCATTCAATCCTATACCCCGTCTTCACGTTCATCGGAGCTTGTCTCTCCGCGGGCGTTGCGATCATGGCTTACAGTCTTGCGAGGCCAGAAAAGGTAAAGAAAGTCATTGATTTCTTATTTTCAAAGATAAAGAGTAAAAGACTGGAAAAGGTAGAGGATAAGTTCCATCGAGAGTTGGACAATTTTTACAAAGCGATAAAGAGATTTCAGTGCGAAGGAAAAACCACTCTCGTGCTCGCTTTACTCATTACCCTCGCATTTTGGTTGGTGGCGTTTATGGTGCCTTCGTTATTACTACTCGGCTTCGGTGCAAAACCCGTTTGGCTTCAGTCAATTGCCGCGCAATTTATCCTCCTTATAATCGCTGCGTTTCCCACAACTCCCGGCAGCAGTGGCGTAGCGGAATTTGGTATCGCTTATCTATATCATACCTTAGTGGGAGCGCCCATATTAGGCATTTTCGTGGTCATCTGGAGATTGAGCACGTATTACGTGAGTTTGATTGTGGGTGGTGTTACCAGCGCAAAAGTTCTCAGCGAGATCTCTTGAGCGTGTTGCGTGATCTTGCGGTTACGAAGTAGCCGAACGTTGTTAGGTTAGTGCGCGGTCTTGAGAAATCCCCAATCTAACGCACCAAATCACAAACAAATCAAGAATAAAAATATAGATAACAAAAAAATCCGAAACACATTTATATCAATATTTCTTAGCACAGGTTATTTTTAAAAAGAAAGTGCTTTTTAGAAAAAGTACGAGTTTATAAAGCCAGGATGGCAGAGTGGACAAATGCGGTGGCCTCGAGAGTCACTGTCCCGTAAGGGACGCTCAGGTTCGAATCCTGATCCTGGCGCTTTTCTTAAACCACGAGATTTCACAAGAAGACGATGCCTGATGCCTGTTTGACTTGTATCTTGCATCTTCTCATTTTCTCGTGAGATAAACCCTTCCAGGGTTTTCGGGGGCACGGGCGGAGCCCGTGATGTGCAATCTTGTGGTTATAAGACAGCCCATATTAAGAGCGTTGCGCATCGTGCAAGTTCGTTAGAAGCGCCTACGACGTCGCCACTTACCGCACCAAATTTACGTTTCGCAACGTAAGAAACGACGAATGCAACTACGATGCCCGTGAACACGATAACGAACCGGCACGAAGCGGTAAACAGTAACGCAATGAGCACGGCAGAAAGAAGGGCAGCCAGATATTTCTGTGGCGAAGAAGAGCGTATAAACAGCGTTCCCAGTCCTTCGGCACCCCGGGCGCCTCTACCAAGTGCCAGGCACGTATTCATACTCAGCTTCGCCGAAAGCTCTGCGATTACGAATACCGATGCAAAACCGTAGAACGAGCCAAGATCAAAGTCGAAACCAGCCGCCGTTAAGTCCACACCCACGGTTTTAATAGCAAATAAGCTCAAAATAAGCACAAATATAGTGGCGAACAATCCCGCGATACCTATTTTATCGTCCTTCATCGCTCTTCTCTTATCTTCTCTGCTTCCCGGTGCCATCACGCCGTCAAAGAAATCCGCTAAGCCATCCAGGTGCAGCAGACCCGTAACGAGGTAAAGAGCGAGCAGGGTGAGCAGAGCGGCAATTTCCGTCGCCGTGCCTAACAATCCGAAAGCGACAAAAGCGACCACGGCGACCATCACGCCAATCAATAAGCCAACAAACGGGAAGAGGTAACTCTTAGCTTTAACGTCTTCTATTCGTACGTTCTTTTTCACGGGTATCTGCGTTAAGAAACTGATGAGGTCAAGCATTGTGCTGTTTATCCTTTCCTTCCAACGGGCATTATATACCGTGGACTTTCTTGCTCCTGCATATTCATGATTTCTCGGACTTCGCCATCAACAAATGCGCCTATGACCACCGTCCCGAGGTCTAAGGAAACCGCCTGCAAATAAACATTCTGTGCTGCGTGTCCCGCTTCCATCTGCGCGTATCTGATTCCCCTTTCACCGTATTTCCTCGTTGTTCGTTCATAAACCGCAGTAAATACGATGTCTATCGCAGCATCTCTTACGCATTCCTGTCTTACGGCAGCATCTGCAAGTTCCGCCCGGATGTCGCTGTCTTTAACCTTTTCTAGGTCATGCTCTTCTCGGCTATACTTATAAACGCCTTTGTCAATGCCTTCTACATCTCCTACAACTACGTATAACTCAAGCGGATAGAGTGCACCCGCCGAAGGTGCCGTTCTTCCTCCCCATAGAGCGGTGATACCCTGAGCAGCCCAGAGTAGCTGCGATACCTCCTCGACGGTCAAATTTCCTCCAGAATACGCTCTTATTGACCTTCTTTGTGATAATGCCTCTTCCACAGATGTGTTACTTATATAGCGTGGTTCAGGAAGTTTTACTCTTTCTCCTACCTCTATTTTCTGTGTGTCTTTCGTTTCCATGGTCTCCAACGGTTTAGGCTGCTCCTGCTGAATGAGAACCGAGAACGTTGTCGCAATTGCCGTTACTATCACAAGTGCTACAATCACGCCTATTATTGTTGTTTTGGTCGGCATCATTCAAATATTTTTTGTTAGTTCTTTAACTTCTGTTGGATCAGCGGGGCCGGTTGTAGAACCCCTACGAACAAAGAATTTTCCATCATTGCGCTGGTAAGGTCTGTGCCTCCCTTGGGGTACAAATATCGCCATAATTTTTTTATTGTCTACGGTATATTCTTTAGTTTCAAGTTGAATTAAAGGATTGCAGTTATTTTTTGCTATATTCCTTATCTTCTCCTCAAATTTCTTTGGAACAGTTATACCTTTAATGACGCATTCATCATCAATGCCTATAAGAATGATTCCACCGTTTGTGTTTGCAAAGGCTATGAGTTCTTTAGCTAATTTGTTTGCTTCAACTCCTTCTTCTTTAAATTCGACTTCTTGATTTTCCCATCCTTTGATTAGTTCGAGTATTTCATCAGTTGTCATATCCATTTTTATTTTCGGTGGAAATCTACGCGAAAGCCTCGGCCAGTAGTCTATTACCTCGTCTCTGCTCTTGGACAGTAAATATACATACACGTCCTTAGGTGTGTATTCTAGTGAAATGGTCTTCTGCAGCTGATCAAAACTAAAATCTTCCTGTGTTTCTTCCCCTTCTTCTCCTTCACACCAAACTTTACCTAAAAGATCCTTTAAATCCATTTCTTTTGTTTCTATCTCTAAATCCAATTGTTTCGAGTTTATTTTGACCGATTTAATCTTAGCTCGATAGTTAGGTAAAAGGATGATAATTTTGCCAATTAACCCGTCATGCCCAAGTAAATCAAGACCTATCCAACTTTTAATAGCATGACGTGCATCAGGAAAAAGCGGATTTTTGAGTGTTAAGAGCGGTTCACTAGGAATATGAGTTCTAGAACGTTCATTGATACGCACCGTGTACCAGTCGGCTGACCACCCTACATTAAATAACTCATTTCCACTTTCCACAGGTCTTTCTTTTTCAAAATAAATTGAATCATCCCTTTGAAGTGTGTGCCCTTTTATCGTAAATTTTTCTTCTGTGATCAATTGTTCCAGTTTCTTTGCCAAGTCCTTAACGCTAATAATATCCTCAAGCATCACAAAATCTCCATAATCTAATGTTTTAGCAGGGATATTTTTTTCATTTTTGTAAAGTGGCACAATCTTTGTAACAATGTTTTTCCATACGTCTTTCTCTTTTACTATTGCACCTTGAACTATAACATTTCCATAGAACTCTTTATTGTTCTCCAAAATGGATAGAATCTCATCTTTTACCTGGATATTTCTTTCTTCTGACATGATCTTTTGTCCTGTTTTACGTCTTTATTTTAGATTTTCTGTAAATAACCTTCCACCACCCTTATCTCCTCCTCTGTAAGTCCATACAATCCATAAACTATCTCATCAATCTTCTCGTCTGTCACCGCAATCTCCCGTTCGATTCGTTCACGTTCTGAAGAAGGAGGAAGAGCATTTTTCTTCTTGTTCAGTTCCAACATGCGGTCAACCAGCGCTACTAATTTATCATGCGCTTCTTTTTCTTTGGGATTGTTGAAGTCAATGGTACGGATTGGGAAATTCTTCGCATCCTGAATGAGAATTTTCTGAAATACTCGCTTAGATTGATCAAGAAATCTATTACGATGGTAAAATGTCATCAGTCTCGAGTTGATAAGCGCAAGGAGAAATTTCGGCGAAACATTGACTTCCGGCTTTAACAGTAAATTAAATCCAATCTGAGCATTGTAAAACTCTTGTTTGGTGTAACCGGCAAAAATCCGTGGCGGTTCTCCACTAATAATTTGGCGAACTATTATCCGAGGGTGGGTAAAGAATCGCTGCTCACGCGGAGCACCTAACCATTTTCCGTAACTGATCCATTCCTCACTTTCCCAGCTAATCCTGTAACGGCTCACATCAGCACCAGAAAGTAATGGCTTAAATGTCTCATCTTTTTTATAATCTGAATGGAAAACACGACTTTTGATTTGTTGTTGAGTGTGTCCCTTGTATTTGTCGTAAGGTGTTAAACCAAGGGAAAAATCACAGAACTGCTGAAGGGATAAACTCACACTTTCAATCTTTCGCAAAAGCTGCTCGATATTTTCTGTGATGAAAATGTTAAAAATGAATCCAGGTGAATTAAGCCAGCTTTTTTGTGGAAACATTTTTTCACTTGCACAAGTCTGTTCGGAAATTTTGGAGATTGCATCTGCCCTATTGTACAAAAGAATGCTCGTCCGTCCAGTGCCGTTTTTCTCCAAAATGACGATTGCTGTCTCAGCTTTAACATTTGTGAAGACATTGTCTGGTAGACGAACAAGTTTCTGAATCCAAGTGTTCTCCAAAATCAATTTTCTTAACTTGGTGTACGAACTCTGCGTTAGATAGGAACTCGGAGTAATAAATCCAAACCTCCCTCTTTTAGATAAAATCTCTAAGCTCTTTTGAATGAAGGTTGCGTAAATGTTCATTCTATTCTGGGTTGTGGAATATCTTTGAAAGTAGTAATCAACAAGATCTGGATCCATTCCTTTGATATCAACCCAAGGCGGATTCCCGACCACACAATCGAACCCGCCTTTTTCCATTATATCTCCAAATCCGACTTTCCTGGAATTCCATTCAAAAGGATTTATGCGATTCCTTTCTTCATCTTCGATAAGCGTTTGCTGCTCAAAGAAGTCGTAACCAATAAGCGAGTTGCCACACTTGACGTTATTCGCTAAAGAAGGCAGGAGTTCTTTATTCTGTGGAAGCGTACGTTCACCCTCCAAAGCTTTTATATATAGACTCATCATGGACACTTCCACCGCTTGGGGATCAATATCTACGCCAAAGAGGTTGTTTTGCAAAATCTCGGCTTTCTTGGTGATAGATAGGCGATGGGTACCATCAGGGTCAATAATAAGGTCGGGAAAGAGGGTACTTCGTCCTGCCTCCGCGGGATGCTCAATATAATACTTTATGTGGTAATCAATCAATTTCTGATATGCACCGAGGAGGAATGACCCTGAACCACATGCAGGGTCGAGGATTTTTATCTCCGCGATTTCTTCTGGCTTTTTTCCTTCTATCAGTTTCCCCACGGTGTTATTCACGATATAATCCACGATGTATTTGGGCGTGTAATAGACACCTCCAGCTTTGCGAACTTCGGGCTTCTCTTCCACTTTCACTCGTTTTGCTGTGAGACGGATGGTATTTCCCAGATAACGCTCATAGATACTTCCTAACAGTTCTACGCCGATAACCTCAAAACGATAAGGGCATTTGGGAAAATAAAGCCCCTCGATAATCTTTGCCAGAAGACTTGAATCAAACTCATAGGTCTCGCAAGCGTGATACTTAAATATCTCACCGTTTAGATCGCCGTTTATCTGCCGGAAGAGGATGTTAAGATGATATAGAAGCGGTCTCCGTTTGCCCTCGCTCTTCCAGAGTTCAACCAATTCTAAAAGGCTTTTCGGTTCAATGATCTTCCTGTCCTCGGCAATGCGAATAAAGACGAATCTATCCAGGATTCGCTGTACCACCTCATTCAACGTCCTTACGTTAATGTCAGGATTACGCGTATAGAGGTCTTTTGCCAGTTCCTCTCGCCATCCAGTCATATCAGATAAGAAAGATTTATCAATAGGGATACGCAGGCGCTTACTTTGTGCATCTTTAAGAAGCAGTTTATCTAAAGAACCAGAAGCCACCTCGTCCCGCGATAACGTCCAAAGGTTATCGAGTTTTTCGAGATAATCGGTGTATTTAAAATCGTAAATCAGCCCAAGATTAGGATTACGCGGGTCAGGTTTAAGAGAAGCATCAAATACTTTAAACTCCTCGAAGTCCGTGAGCACCACGATGAATACGTCTTTTGTGTTCCATGCATACGATTTTGCCTGCATGATATGTGCCGTCTTGTCAAGAGGCTCTGATGGTGCCTTCGCTTCAACATAAAATTTGCTTACCCCTTCAATGCGAAAGTTGTAATCAGGTCTTCCTTTTGTCTCTCCTTTCTCAAGAAGCACCTCTCGTTCAAAAGGTGAAAGTCCCTCTTCCATCCCTAAATTCCAACCCAGTGCTTCAAAGAAGGGGTCAATGAAATCATGGCGAGCTTGAGCTTCTAAAATAGTGATACTGCTTCGAAAGATAGAAATACTTACCACATTCAAACTTTTCTACTAACCCTCTAATTTCTCCACGAAAATGCTCAATCGCCGTTTCCAATTACCTGCACCCCCTCCTCCCTTATTATTCTGTGTTTCTCACTTAAATTATAGCAATCCCCTTGTTAAAACCCCGCAACAGCATATCTCCCGTAATATCTGATTTATCGAGCGCTCTTTTTGCTTCTTCCATCCGGATTTGTATACTTATGCATCCTGGGAAGAGGTTGAGGAGGGAAGAAGGGGTGGGAGGGGGCGTTGAAAAAGCGAACAAACGCCCAGGTCGGGATTTGAACCCGAGTCCGAGCCTCGACAGGGCTCAATGATAGGCCTCTACACCACCCGGGCCTTTATGCTTTATATTTATACAATATATTACTACTTAAACCTTTACGAGATAGGGTTTAAAGTTAATCTAACAAAAAGAGAAAAGCAAGCAAAAGGTGATAAGTGAATAATGGCAACAAGAGGTAAGAAAACCGCGGAAAAGGCAAAATTATTGATGGACAAGGCAGAGCGAATACGAAACATCGGGATCATCGCTCATATAGACCACGGAAAGACCACGTTGACTGATAACCTTCTTGCAGGAGCAGGAGTAATATCAAAAGAATTAGCCGGCGAACAACTCTTCACGGATTTCTATTATCTGGAACAAGAGAGGGGGATAACGATATTTGCCGCGAATGCGTCCATGGTTTATGATTATGGAGATACATCGTACCTCATTAACCTTATAGATACTCCGGGGCATGTGGATTTTGGTGGTGACGTGACACGGGCGTTGAGAGCCGTTGATGGTGCGGTGGTTGTCGTTGATGCCGTAGAAGGAGCGATGCCGCAGACCGAGACTGTGCTGAGACAGGCAATGAAAGAAAACGTGAGACCCGTGCTCTTCATTAACAAAGTTGATCGGATGATCAATGAGCTGAAAGTGGATGCGAATGAGATGCAAATCCAGCTTGGCAAGATCATTGACAAGGTGAACAAGCTGATGAAGGGCATGAACAAGGAGAAATACGCGGAATGGAAGCTTGACGCCGCGAAGGGCACCGTTGCGTTCGGATCCGCGTTATATAACTGGGCGGTCAGCGTTCCGACCATGCAGAAGACCGGGATTCGCTTTAAGGAAGTCTATGAGTACTGTAAGCAAGAGAACATGAAGGAACTGGCGGAAAAGTGCCCGGGTTATGTAGCGGTTCTTAATATGGTAATCGAGCATCTTCCAAATCCGCTGGAGGCACAGAAGTATCGTGTCCCCGTGATATGGCACGGAGATAAAGAGAGCGAGATCGGGCTGAGTATGACGCACTGCCACCGAGACGGGAACGTCGCTTTTATGGTTACTGACATCTCCGTGGACCCCCATGCAGGCGAAGTTGCCACCGGAAGACTGTTCAGTGGAACCCTGGAAAAAGGTAAGGAATTGATCGTTTCGGGCATCTATAAAACGAACCGAATTCAGCAGGCATGCATCTTTATGGGCGAGGAACGTGTAGAAGTGGATAAGGTACCAGCAGGTAATATCGCGGCGCTCGTAGGTATAAAGGATGCGATCGTTGGCTCTACGCTATCTACCGTGGAGATGGCGCCATTTGAAAGTATGAAGCATTACAGTGAGCCGGTTGTTACGGTTGCAGTGGAAGCGAAGAGCACGAAAGACTTGCCTCGACTGATAGCTGTGATCAGGAAGTTTGCTAAAGAGGACCCGATGATACGGGTTGAGATAAACGAGGAGACGGGTGAGCACTTAGTCTCGGGTATGGGCGAGTTGCACCTTGAAATAATTACGCATCGGATACAGGTTGATGAGGACGTACCTATCATCGCTTCACCACCCATTGTCGTCTTCCGTGAGACTGTGGAAGGGACTGCGGGTCCGGTGGAAGGGAAATCGCCGAACCGGCACAACAAGTTCTATTTCAAAGTCGAACCCCTGGGTGACAAGGTCGTGGAGAAGATACAAACAGAGGGTTTAGTGGTGGGCAAAGACAAGGTCGCGCTGCGAGACCAGTTGATGGACGCGGGAATGGACAAACTGGAAGCCAAGAAGGTTGTTAGTATCGTCGAGGGTAACGTGCTGGTTGATATGACGAAAGGAGTACAGTATCTGCGGGAGGTAATGGAGTTGATCCAGGAAGGGTTTGAGGAAGTGATGCTCAGGGGACCCATAGCAAGGGAGAAGTGCAGAGGCATAAAAGTGAAGTTGATGGACGTGAAGCTGCACGAGGATTCGATACACCGGGGACCGGCGCAGGTCATTCCGGCGGTGCGCAGCGCTATACTTGCCGCTATTCTGCTTGCAAATGCTACCTTCCTTGAGCCGGTGCAGAATGTCTTCATAAGCATACCGCAGAATCTGCTGGGGAACGTGACGAGAGAGATTCAGGGTAGAAGAGGGGAGATACAGGATATGAAAACCGAGGGCGATATGGTTTCATTGAAGGCTGAGACGCCAGTGGCGGAGATGTTCGGCTTCGCGGGTGACATCCGGTCTGCAACGGAAGGCAGAGCGCTGTGGAGCACCGAGTTCACGGGCTTTAAGCCTATACCACAAAATCTGTTCGGCGAGAAGGTGATGGAAGTACGGAAAAGGAAGGGTATGAAATTGGAGGTGCCAAAGGCGTCTGATTTCGTGTCGTCGTGATGTTGAGGTGGTGGTAAAACCCCTAAATTGTTGACACAACACTTTTTCTTTTTTACAAAAAGAAAACTAAACCCTTACAGGGTTTTCGGGGTCGTGGAGCAGAGCCCCACAGTGCTAAAAGAAAAACATCAGTGTTAATCCGTGTCTTCAAATTAACGTGACATTGCCAACGGACTAATCAGAACTTCAGCTTTAACGTAACTATCTCAAAAGGGTTCACCGTCAACGTTATTCTCTTACCTTCCTGTCCCAATTCTTTTACCACCGCTTCGTCCTCTTCTTCCAGCATGTTTACCGCCTTAACCGACTTTGGCTCTTTAAACAGCGTTATTTTAGCATCCGTTTTTTCGCCCTTCGTCTCGTAAAATCGTAGAATAACGCCATCCCCTATTTCTGCCCTTTTCAGTGCGGATAGAATCACATTTCCCGGGTATATTTTCAAAAATGACCGCTGTAAAGGAAGTTTTATACCTTTTGGTAGCTGTACTCCCTCTAAATCGGCGCTGAACTCTTGAGCTTGCTTATAGGATGCCGCTTCCCACCAGTCCCCCTCGTGCGGGTAAATGGAATATCGGAATGTGTACTTTTTCATCTCGCGTGCCTCCGGAACCGGTATTGCAGGACCGGTCTTACCATCCGAAGAGAGCATTGAAATGCTTCTGAGCAGTGTTAAATAGACGCCCCCATCTCTTACCTCACTTTCCGGGATTCCCTTGTGGATTATGGTTAAGCCCTTTTTCCCGTCTGAATAATCAAGCCATCTCAACGATGGAAATACACCTCTGGGCTCTTCCACCCAATCCTCTTCTCGCGTTCCTCCGCATCTAACTTCGCTTCTCGGACGGGAGACGGCGCCAAATTGACTTCCGCAGACATAATCCTGGGATTTTATATTCGTAGAAAATCTGACCCTGAGCCGTGCTTCCGGATGCTTGTCCATTACAGTCGTGATGAAATCTATTCTTGGAATGCCCTTATAAACGATTATTTTTTTCGTGCACTCTAAGAATTTATGCCGCCATATACGCGGTTCCATCTTCTCCGTCAGGCGGTACGGCCAGCGCAAGGAATAGTAATCGGTTTCAACGTTAATGACGCGTCTCAAAGGACTTTTAGCTATGCAAAAATTCTTCAGTCTGAACGCGCCGTACTTCACACCTTCTCCCGTTTCTGTTTTCAAAGGTATGCACAATCTTTGCCTATGGTAGTATAAGTCCCCTGTCTCTTCCTCGAGCACGAGTTCATTCGCTTTACAGTGCAGGCACACCTCCTTGCCCTTTTTTATTACGTCAATCAATCCCGTAGCCGGGTCAACCTCGACGCCAAAGAATCTGTTTTCTATTGTGTTGCCATGTATCCGGATAAAATCGGGGTCAAAAGGATAACGGCGTGGCGCACGTTCGAGGATTTTATATACTTTATAGCCCATCGCGGGAACCGTAGCGACAAAGCCTATGCGCGCGTATTTCAGTGAGTCATCCGTATACCTCGTAAAACGTATAACCTCAACTTCAATTTCCTCGTTATCGCTTTTCAACCCTCCAATCGCTACCACTTCCCCCCTATCGAAATTCAAATCCATCTCTAACCAGTTCTTAACTTCCCACGAGAGTGAGTTGAATACGATTATATCGCCACTTTCACTTCTCACCCCTCCATCCTGAGATTCCTTCTCTATGACCCGCGAGAATATGCGAGGACAAAGTGCACGCATATAAGTCCTGAGGAAGCCAAAGTATTGTTTCACTTCATCGTAACCCCGATCCATCCCCGTTCCGGGAACTACATCGTGAAAAGCGATGAACAGAATCTTCCGCCAACTTTCTCGCAACTCGTCCGAGGGATATGGGCTATCCAGAAGTGAGGATAGCGTACCCCATCGTTCGGCGCACTTCAACCAATTTTCGTAGTTGCAAAGCCCCTGCTTTATCCACATCCTGCTCGAGCAGCAATCGGGGAATATCTCGGAATACTTACCTGAATACATCTCTCCCTTTCTGACCACGAGGTTCTGGTCTTTTACTTCTTCCTCCAGAGCCTCAAAGAATTCACGCGGCGTTGCAATCTTCATCAGCGCCTTTTTACCGTTCTTCTCATTCCACGCCTTCACTGCATCCGGCGTTTCCGGCTGTGGCATTGTAACTCCGCTCCCGGAAGGCATCAAGATCCGGGAAGTCGCTGCGCCATCCTTGAGTTTCTCATAGCTCTCATCCAGCTTTGCCAGGTTCAGGTCCAATCCTGCCCTGTATCCAAGAGGCATCCAGTGAGTCAAAATCCGCGTTCCATCCAATCCCTCCCACATGAATTCCGTGGGTTTGTTCTCCGGTATTCCACGTCGGAACGCAACATACTTGTATCCGGATTTTTTGTATATCTGCGGGAGCTGAGCATTCAAGCCAAAACTGTCTGCTTGCCACATTACCGGAACGTCAACCCCGAACTTCTCCTTTACATATCTCTTACCAATCAGGATTTCCCTTATCAGCGTTTCTCCATCAGGAAGCATCGTGTCTGCCATCAGGTATTCGCCGTCAGCAACCTCGATCTTGCCTTCCTTGATCTGCTTCGTGATCTTCGAGAACAGTTCCGGATACCGCCACTCCAGCTCTTCTAACAAAAAAGTTTGCTCTATGAGGAATTTATAGTCCGTCTTTTCAACAAGCTCTGCCACCTCTTTCAGAATGAGCAACATATTGATGTAGAAATAGTCCTCCTTCGTGAAGGACCAGATGGCATCGTAATGCGTGTGCGGAACGAGATAAATCGTATCTTTCCCTTCTGCCTTCTTCTTTACCATATGTATCTTTCACTCTTCTATCAGAATATCACTTTCAATATTTATTTATTGATTGATTGATTATAAACTTTTCCACAACCTCAACCCAGCCTTCCGGCCCCTCACCCTTCGCTTTGTAAAGGTTCGGCAGCGAAAGATCAAGCCACGTGCCCTTTTTGTTCTTTACCAACGCTGGCTGCTCCACTGCGTTCAACATCGAAATATCGTTCCTGCTATCCCCAACGCCTATGGTCTTCACTTCACCTTCGCCTTCACCCTCACCGTATTCCTGCTCGAAGAGTGCCGTTAGAATTCTCACCGCTTTTCCTTTGTCCGCACCCTTACCGTGAATGTTGTAGTACCGTCCCCCGTGCGTGACCTCAAAACCTTTCGCTCTTATTTTATCGAACAAGAGCGCCTCCTTCTCTTCCGGTTCGTCGAAAATGAAACTCTCGTTGTAATCCTTATTCTTTGCACGTTCCGCCTCCTCTACACTTAAATTCGCATCTTTTGCCACTTCTTCCGCGGTCATATCGCCGAAACCCGTTATCTCGAACCCTGTTTCCTCGCGAATCGCTTTTAACGCTGCTCTTAGCTCGCCATACGAAGCGCCGAGTTCGATAACACAGTAATCGCCCCGCCCCTTACATTCAAACCTGAAAGAGAAGTAATTCCTGGGAATGAAGATTGCACCACCATTATCAACGATAAACGGATCTTCTATTCCAAATTTTTTACGGTAATATTCGTTCTCTACGAAGGTCTTCGCCGTGCAAAATATAATCGGGATATTCTCCTTCTTCAATGCTTCCAGAGCCGGCAGAGCGGCATCGTAAGAGTAGTCGGCGAGATCAAGCAGGGTTCCGTCGAGGTCCGTAAAAAGAATTTTTTTCATTGTTCATATTTGTATAGCTATGTTAAAAACCCACGAGATTCCACAAGATTATCACAAGACCAGAAATCAGAAGACCTAGAAAATAGACTCTGTTCTCTAACTTCTTCCATCTTCTCATTTTCTCGTGAAAATCTGTGTAATCTTGTGGTTAGCTAAACAAATACCATCGTTCTAAGACGTTTAAACACTTTCTTCTTTTAAATCAGTCTTCGTTTCTACTTTGCTCTCGCTCTCGATGGCTCCCCGTTCAAAACGTGCAAACGTTTTCGCCGTGCGTTCAAGCAAAGTCACGAATTTTTGTGCGTCTATCTTCCCAATAGGTGGCATTATGACGTTCTCTTTTGGTTGATCCCATTTCATAATATCTCCCATCTCCTCAAGCACTTTTGACCGCACGTAATCGTTGCAGAGCTTACTGTGGTAAATCGTTTGGAGTGAGCCAAGCAGCATGTTAGTAACGTGCTCCTCGCCTTTTTCTTCGTGTATGTGCGGATTTAACGTTTCTATCTGGAAAATCTCGATTCCTGCATTCGCAGCATCCGTATCTGTATCCGTAATAATTTCAGCACCCAACCCGAACTGATCAAATAAATAAACGAAGTGATAGGGTTCGATTGAGTAGCCGGTCGAATAGCCCAATATGTCCGCGAGCTTTGTTGTCAGGGCATGCTCGCCTGCATTTCCCGTTATCACCACCCGGGTTTCAAATCCTGCGCACGTTGAGATTAAGAGATTGAGATACTTATTTGTGGTCTCGCTAACCCTGCCCCATTTCTTGAAATACAGTTTATCCTCCACCACCTTTGGCTTATATCGCCAGTGAAGTCTCACCATGCTGTACGGCGACTCAGCCATGCAGAATCCAGCCGCATAATCAAGTACATATTCACGCACGGAACCCGGGATGTAGTTGTCGGCATCCGCAAACCCTATGAAATCCTTACCAAGCGATTTCGCAAGCAGCATGCCGATAATCATACCCTCCGCCTTGCCATCCCTGACCACTGTATCCCTATCAAGAAGACAGTCATATCCCGCGTCATAAAACGCAAAGCCCAAATCGGGGTCTTTTTGGTGTACAATAAGTATCTCTTGCTGTGTTAGATCGTGAAGGTTTTTTACCACGTCCTCTTCCATTTTATAGATATCCGGTGCTTCTCTCTGGCTATTTGAGACCACAATAACCGAGCAGTCGAAGGGAATGGCTCTTAAAACACCGTCCAGCAAGTGTATTTTCTCATCCTTCACGGGTACAATGACCGCAAAACGCCCTAAAACATCTTTGATTTCGTCAAAAGGGATGTCTCGTGCCCGCGGATTTGTAAAGCCGCCGGAATCGATTTTTAAAATACGCTGCACCTCGTGAATTTTCACGGAGCCAAATATCTCCGTATGCCTTGGCATCTCGATGAGCATACTATTATGTTTGTATTTGTTTTATAAATGTATAGTGCTAATTCAAGTAAGCAGAGGTAGAAGAGATGCCACGTTCACACGGCGAGAGGAAGAATACAAGAAATAAGTTAAGTAAAAGGAAGCGGGAGCGAGGGCTGTCTCCGATAAGCAGAGCGATTCAAAGCTTTGCATCCGGAGAACGGGTGCACATCCGTATAGACCCAAGCGTTCATAAGGGCATGCCGCATCATAGATTTCACGGCATGACAGGCACGGTGAAAGGAGAACGGGGAAGAGCATACATCGTAGAGGTATCAAGCGGCAAAAAGCATCGTAAAAAGGAGTTGTTTATCCGCGCCGAGCATTTGCGTCTGCAGGAACCTGGGGCAGAGTTCCATAATTTTCACGCGAAAATATGAAGACGTAAGATATAGTACCATCTTCTTGTGTTAATCTCGTGGTTTCTAAATTTTCGCCTCCGCTAACACATACTGGTTATGTTATGATACGGACGATAAAAGCGATCTGGGAATTAACGAGATTAGAGCACGGGTTGATGTATGGATTT
This sequence comes from Methanosarcinales archaeon, assembly GCA_030611585.1. Lineage (GTDB taxonomy): Archaea > Halobacteriota > Syntropharchaeia > Alkanophagales > Methanospirareceae > JACGMN01. The sequence continues at coordinate 25,371 of JAUWPM010000009.1, forward strand.
GGGGTGCTAATAGGGATAATCATAGCAGATGAAACGGTGCTCTTCACTCGAATGTCAATATTCGGGTTTCTTACCGCCTTTCTACTCGAAGCAGGCACCTTCGCGTTGAATGATTATTGCGATCTGGAATCCGATATTGCCAACAGGCGGAGGGATAGACCGCTGGTGAGAGGCGACATGAGAAAAGAAGAAGCCATGCTCATCGCGGTTCTCGCTACGGCTTCAGGCATTATATGTGCATCGTTTTTGAGCCCCATCGTTTTCCTTCTGGCGCTTATATTAGCGGTGCTGGGTATTCTTTACGACATAAAGACAAAGGAACTCCTCGCGGTAAGTAACCTTTATATCGCTTTTACGATGGCGATACCGTTTATCTTCGGCGGTTTAATCGCAGAACCGGAAAGAATAGAACTGGCACTGCTTATCCTTGCTTCCATTGCGTTCCTTGCGGGTTTCGGAAGAGAAGTGATGAAGGACATAGCAGACGTAAAAGGGGACGCTCTGAGGGATATAAATAGTATTGCACGGTTATACGGAGCGGAAAAAGCGAAGAGAGTCGTGGTTATTTCTTATTCACTCGCAGTTATATTGAGTGCAGTTCCTTTTTTCTTGGTTAATACTTCGTACTTTCATAATCCCGCATATCTACTTCCGGTTATGGCAGCCGATGCGCTGTTTGTGCATACGTGTCTCGGACTGCAAAAAGTGGATATAAACTATAACTACCTAAGGAAAGAGACGTTAATAGCGATTGGTATTGGCTTAATTGCATTCGTAAGCGGTGCTTTATTTTGCTTCTGATCCCCGATATATTTCCACATTCTGCATCTTTAGCTGCAGTCTTCGCCTGAAAATTGTGGTGAGAAAGAAATTCGAAGGTTTTATAAGGGCTTATTTCAAAAACTATAAAGGGCAAAAGTCGTTTCACGGAACAATAGCCCTCTTGGAAGGGGTGATGGAACGGAGATGAATGCAAAGAGAATAGAGATAAAGGGGGAAGTTTGGGATGTTGGATACAGACTATTTTTACTGAGCGAAGCAGAAAGGTTGCTCATCGAAAAATTCGATGCAAGAAATATTCCGGTAAATGGAGAGCAACACTTAATTGTTCTGGTTGAAGGAGCGGAGGAGAAGATTAACAAGTTTGTGGAGTTTGCGAAATCAAATTACCCCTCTGAGGCTTCCGTAGAATCCGTAGAAGTTAAGGATTATGAAGGAGTGGTCAGAGGAATTGATTCGTTTAGACAATCCTTCATGGTCGCCCAGCTTGCGAAGATAGCACAGGCAGGGGTGGGCATGCTTAAGAAGCAAGATAAGACGCTGGAGAAACAGGATTTGATGATTGAAAATCAATATTCGATGATTGGGAAGCAAGAGGATACGATAGAAGTGATAAAGGAGGAATCGAAAAAGACAAGAGAAGTTCTGAAGGATAAGATTGAGGAAGACGTGGAATGGCTTAAAGGAGAGATTATTGACGTTACGGGGACTCTTGAGAAGGTAAAAGAGAAGGTTAATATGATTTGAATACATTCGTATGAAAACCCCAAAATTCGATTTCGCACCTGATTTGGAACTCATATCCAAGGAGACGAGATTAGGTGAGAAGACGATAACAGAAAAAGCGATTATGGAATTTATCGTAAAAAACTGATATATTCCTGGTTGTGAGAAGGATGAAAGTAGCGATGGGCGGCACGTTTGACCCGCTGCACGATGGGCATAAGAAATTATTGAGAACGGTGTTCGAGCTGAGCGAAGGCGGTGAAATCACTATAGGAGTGACGTCAGATACGATGGCACACGCCAATAAGAACAGAGTGGTTCTTCCTTATAAAGCGAGAGCAGAGAACATCAGACGATACATGTATGAGGAATACGGAGTAAAAGTGAGAACGGTGGAATTAAACGACCGATACGGCGTTACTTTAGATGAGAATTTTGATTATATAGTCATATCGCCCGAGACGTATACGGTGGCGTTGAAGATAAACGAGCTCAGAGAAGAGCGTGGCAAGCAGCCAATAAAGATAGTAAAGGTGGATCATGTAAAAGCAGCAGACGGAAAGGCGATCTCGTCTACGAGGATAAACGCGGGCGAGATAGATGAGCACGGATTACTGCTTGCTTACAATAAAAATACAAAACCACAAGATTGCACAGATTTTCACGAGAAAACAAACCAAAAAGAAAAAATCCGCGTAAATCAGTGTTAATCCGTGTCCTAAAGAGAATTACGGCAGTTATACTTTATATACAATGAAAAATGAGCCACGAATTTCACAAGATTTTGGGGTGATAGGTGTGTTGGTTAGGTATTGGGAATATGCTCAATGTTTTGGGCATTGTGATTTAATTATTTGGCTAAGCCCTGTAAGGGCTTAAAGAAAAGCTTTACCAAAAGAACTTGTTTGTTTTTCTCTTGCATCCTGTATCCTGTATCCTGCATCCTGCATCCTGCATCCTGCATCCTGCATCCCATTTGTCAATCTCGTGGTTTTTATACCGCAAGCTTCTTCTCTAACCTCGTCAGGTTCTCACAGCCGTTCTTCAGCACGAGCACCATATCCTCCAGTCTGACGCCCCCCACTTCGGGGTCGTACAACCCGGGCTCTAAGGTAATCACATTCCCTTTTTGCAATACGTACTCATTATCACTAACACTGGGTTTTTCGTGCACATTGAGTCCAACTCCATGCCCGGTAGAATGAATGAATCCTTTTTTACCGCCGGTTCTTATCGTATCGTATCCTCGTTCCTCGAACGTGTCGCACACGCAATTATGCACGTCGCGGCACGTTACACCCGCCTTTACAATCGCTAATGCGGCGTTTTGAGCCGCCAGAACCGCTTCGTACATCTCTTCTATTTCCTTTTCCGGCTCACCTTTAACGACGGTTCTGGTCATATCCGCAAAATATCGTTCCGCTTTCAATCGCGGGAAAATATCTATGATGACTGGTTCGTTTGCGACGAAGGGACCACTACCAGAGAAATGGGGGTCGGCAGCCCGTTTCCCACATGCTACTATCGGCTCTCCGCCATCGCAGGTACAGCCCGAATCAATCAATGCGTGTTCGATGCATGCTTTTACTCTCTCAGAAGTCAGGATTGCTCCGTTCTCCATCAAAACGTTTCCGTTCACCGTAGATCTTCCTATAACTGATATAGCGAGAGCCATTGCCTTCTCGCATGCGCTTTGCGCCTTCTTCAGGTAACCTATTTCTTGTTCGTTCTTTATCTCCCGCTCCTTCGTCATTATCACTTCATCCACGGGTATCACCTCAATGCCGTTCTTCCTCAGTGCTTCGGCGGTATATAAATTGAAATATCCCGGCACTTCTATTGCCTCTACCTGTTCTTCCTGAAGAATTTTTATAATGAGCTCTTCCGTTTTAAGGTCGTGGCCGTAGTCAAGCGAAGAGCGAACTTCTTTCACAACTGACTCTTTTCTCGCTCGTTCGTACTCCATCTGCGACACAATGAGAATGTCTCTTCGTTCGTAAGGATAGCAGAGATAAATAAAAGGGTCTGGAGCGAGAAAACGAGTGGCATAATACATGTCACCGTTACGCATGCTCTCGCTGACTATTACAAGTGGTTTTTGTATTATATTTTTTTTATCTTTTACCGGGAAGCTTTGTTCTATGAACCTTTTATCTTCCAAATCCCTTGTGTTTAGACTTGAGTTATCTTCGATCATACTTTCGTCCCTTCATTTTCCCCGTGCATTACTTTCACTTCCTTTTCATTACCTTTTCGTTACCTTTAGCACATATCTTACCTGTTTACCCGTTCCTTCGGAGATAAACACATCCTTGTTGACACCGTTAGACAAGTCCAGATAAGCAGTTTTGTTGGAAACCGTATTAAGTTCCTGATACTCTCTATTCGTAATTTTTCCCTTCTCCCTTACGTACATCACCGCTTTTATCTGTCTTTCATTCAACCCCAATTCCTTCAGGTATTCTTCGGTATACGCGTCCTTACGAAATATAACCAAAAAACCACCAAATTTCTCCTCAAACACTGGCATTGGTAGATTTGAGCTTTTACAGGCGTTCATAATCCGCTGAATGCCACTACCATATCTCTCAATCAATCCGACGTCATAAAATGTCTGAGCAATGAGCTTATTCCTGGGCTTGGAAGAATGATTAGGGTCATATAATTCCTCAATGGTCATTCCCGGTAGCAGCCCGCCGGGATTCCATATCGTTATTCTGTCGTCGTAAATCTTTATCTGAATGTCCGTATTGTCCGCATAATCCCTGTGGCATATGGCATTTATTATCGCCTCACGCAGAGCATCGAGAGGATACTCCCAGATCTCTTCCCTTTGCGGCTTACCTGTTATTACAAACCTCACGTTTATGTTCTTACGAACGAAATCCATTACTTCTTCTACTTGTTCAAGCGCAGTGCCCCTGATCATTTTGTCATCAATTATTATGGTCTCTTGTTTGAATCTGCCGCAGTGGACTGTTGATTGTAACAACTTACTCTGCGGGTCTTTGCCGAAAAGAATAATCGCTGCCCAGGTAGGCCCTTTTTCACTCAGAAGTTCTAATTTCCCGAGCGCCCGAACCGGGTCTTCGCTTCTCTCGAATCTTCTTCTACCGCTCGAATTAGCGTTCTTAATATATCTTTTGACTTCTTCCAAATCAATATCATTAATAGAAGAATCCCGCGCTGAAAGGGCATCCCAACTCATACCCAGACAACCAAGATGTATCTGTGCGATTTCCTGTGGAGTCATCACTCGGTTGCTGTTTCCAACTCTTCTAAAACATCTGCCTCTCACTGATACAGGTTTAATGGGATACTCTTTTATTTGAATTTCAACAATGTCTTTTCCGTATATCTGGACATCTCTAATCTCAGGAATTACCGTAGGCTCAGTGCTTTGGGATATCTGGTTCATCCAATCTCGGAGAGTTTCTCTACCAAGTTGAACGCCTTTTACTTCTCCATTATCCGAAACACCGATGAGTATTATACCTCCTTTCGTATTGGCAAAAGCAACTGCGGTCTCTATGGCTCCTCTACCGAAGTTTTGTTTAAATTCTATAACTTCCGATTCTCCTTTTTGGATTACCTTTTCAATCTCCACTTTTCTTCACATTTCCCTTTCCATTCCTCTACCGGCACAACGAATCGAACCACCTCAATCTTCTCCTCTACATCTAGATTCTCCACAGGATTTGTGTATTGGAATAAATAGTCGCGCCAATGATATGAACACGGTCTCCAAATTCATCAACTTTCTTTACCTCCACAGGTTCAGGCCAGAAAGGTCCTTCTATGACCATTCCTTCTTTAACCATTTTTTACCCTTCCTTCATCAACCCTTCATCCACAAAACTCATATAACCATCACCACCTATAATAATATGATCCAATACCCTTATACCCACCAGATTACATGCTTGAACCAACCGATTCGTTATTTCAATATCCTCCTCACTCGGATTCGGCTCGCCGCTTGGATGATTATGCACGAAGATTACCGCAGCAGCAGACTCTTTTATCGCCTCTTTTATCACTTCGCGCGGATGCACTACACTTGCCGTCAAGCTTCCCTCTGAAATTGTTATATCGTTAATTATTTTATTCCTTCCGTCCAACAGCATGACTTTGAACACTTCTTTCTTTAAATCTCTTAGATACGGCTTGTAATAATTGACTACATCGTCAACCGATTTAATCTTCCTTCCTATTTTGGTTTTCTCTCGTAAAAAGCGTTTTCCTATCTCCAGAGCTGCTTTTATCTGCGCTGCTTTCGCTATACCAATTCCGTCAACCGAACGTAACTCCGAGAAGCTGGCGGAGTCTAAGTTCCTGAAATTACCAAAACAGTCCATCAAATTTCTGGCTAATTCCTATGCGCTTATCCGTTTAACACCATCTCCAGTTTGTAAAATAATCGCTAAAAGCTTAGCAGGCGACAGATTCTCTGCACCACGCTTCATCAACATCCCTCTCGGCCTTTCTTCTTCAGGCCAATCTTTTATTGTGGGTTTGTATTCCCTCTTCTTGCTTAGCTCTTCTCTAATCTTTTCTCTAAGCAATCGGCAATCTTCTTCTGTTTGCAAACCCAACTTTTCAACCGCGCCATTCTTTATTACTCCCTCAAAATTCGTATTCTCGTCTTCTGACTTTTTTAATCTCCGGAAAAAGATTTTCCCGGTTTTGCTGCTGTACGGATACGCTTTGTTTCTTATTAAGAACTCCATCAATTCTTCTCTTGTTTGCAATACAGGGATTTGATAACCTTCTTCTCGGAGACTCTCCACCTTTACAACATCCTTTATCTTTATTTTATATTCCGGCTTAGTCATTTACTCACTTTCCCTCTCTCGTATTTTCCATCCCGATCACCAACCAACTATTATTAACCAATTTCTTTAATCTGATCGAAGGTGAGAAAGAACTTATTGGATGGCTCTCAGGAGCAGGGAGAATAACAGGGATTGGGAAATTTACCACCATCGGATTCGGCGATTACGAAGTTTAGACATCCAGATTCATCACTTCCTTTGCGTGCGCCTGTATAAAATTCCGTCGTGGCGCGACCTCCTCACCCATCAGCACGGTAAAGAGCCAATCTGCTTCCGCGGCGTCCTCTAAATTCACTCGCTTTATGCACCGCGTCTCCGGATTCATTGTCGTCTCCCATAACTGCTCGGGATTCATCTCGCCCAGACCCTTGTACCGCTGTATCTTCACACCCGTATCTCCTTCCTTCACGTTTAACTCTTCCAGAATCGCCGCGTATTCGTCATCGGAAAACGCGTATCGCACCTCTTTGCCCTTCTTCACCATGTACAACGGCGGCAGCGCGATGTACACGTGGCTCATGCTCACCAACTCCTGCAGGTACCGATAAAAAAACGTAAGCAATAGCGTTCGAATGTGCGCGCCGTCAATGTCCGCGTCGCTCATAATGATCACCTTATGATAGCGCGCTTTTTCCACGTCGAAATCGTCGCCTATGCCCGCGCCCAGCGCAGTAACAAGCGCGCGGATTTCGGTACTCTTCAGGATCTTGTCCAGCCGCGCCTTCTCTACGTTCAGAATCTTACCGCGAATGGGCAGAATCGCCTGAAAGTTCTTATCTCGTGCCTGCTTCGCGGAACCACCTGCGGAATCGCCCTCTACGATATAAATCTCCTTCTTCGCAGGGTCGCGTTCAGAGCAGTCCGCGAGCTTTCCGGGCAGCGAATCCATAATAGAATCTTTCTTCCGCACTATTTCACGTGCATGTCGTGCCGCTTCTCGTGCCCGCGCTGCCTCCACTGCCTTATTTATTATCGCATTCGCATCAGTTGGATGCTCATCCAGGAAATCCCACAGATGTTCCCGTACAATTGATTCTACAATACCCTTGACTTCACTATTTCCGAGTTTCGTTTTTGTCTGTCCCTCGAATTGTGGGTCCTTTAGCTGCACACTTATTATCGCCGTGAGCCCCTCTCGCACGTCATCGCCGTCCAAACTCACTTTTTTAAGCAGGTTATTCGCTCTGCCGTATTCGTTAATCGCCCGCGTCAACGCCCCTTTGAATCCGCTGAGATGCTTCCCGCCTTCTATGGTCTTCACATTATTAACAAACGAGAAGATGTTCTCCGAATAGCTGGCGTTATACTGCACCCCGATCATCACTTTAACCTCATCCTTCTCGTCTTCAAACAGTATGGGTACGTGCAGCATGTGCTTGTCTCTGTTTAGATATTCCAGGAACGAAGCAATGCCACCCTCGTACTTGAATGCCTTCTCTTCCCCCGTTCTTTCATCTTTCAGGGAGATAGAAAGGCCTTTATTCAAAAACGCCAGCTCTCTCAGTCGAGTCGTTAAAATGCTCGCATCAATTTCATACACGCCAAAAGTCCTGCTGTCTGGTTTGAATCGTACCTTAGTCCCGGACTCCCCGTTATTATCTTCCGGACGACTCCCCTCTTTTAATTCGCATACCGGCTTGCCACGTTCGTATCTCTGGAAATAGCTCTGCCCATTCCTGCACACTTCCACCTCCAGCCACTCAGAAAGTGCGTTTACCACCGAAATCCCCACGCCGTGCAGCCCGCCGGCTACTTTATAAACCTTGTCATCAAATTTACCACCCGCATGCAGCTTTGTCATTACCACTTCCAATGC
>JAUWPM010000136.1 GCA_030611585.1 Methanosarcinales archaeon
GAGAAAGAACCTGTGCTAAGAAAGAGTTTTTCTTTAGTAAAGGTTTCTTTTTTAAAGAAAAGTTTGTGCTAAAAGAAAATCTTTCAAGTTCATTCTTTTGAACTTGTTATGCGCCACTGCCACAATCACACCATCCATGCGATCTGCGATTGGACGCCCTGCGGGCGGTAATATGCGATCCGTAACCGGTAACATGTCATCCAGAGCATTTACACCAAATGCTTCTATCTCTTCTTTGCTCAATAGAGGATCATATCCGTAAACTTCTATCCCAAATTCTTTAAGCTCCTTCACCATCTCTCTCACCTGCGACTCCCTCGTATCCGGCACGTTCTCTTTGTAAGTCAAGCCCATAATCAAAACTTTCGAGCCTTTGATAACTTTACCAACCTCGTTCAAGCCTTTTATCATTTTTACACTACATCAGCAAAAATTTCTCCTTTCCTCGTTATTCTCGTCCTATCCTTTTCTTCAATATCCCTGATCACATTCTCAATTTCTCTCTTGTCAAGTACATGCTTCCGGTAGCATAACCTGAGTATGTCAATAATATCCAACCACTCAACACCATTCTCTTCGCAAAATCTCTTCGCCTTGCCATCGTTTGTCACAAAAGCCATACCCTTCCTTTTGCACAACAGAATGGACGTTAGTTCACCAGTATGGATTTCTTTTAACTCTTCTTTCTTCTGTTCATACTCTTTAATCAAATCGGGATCCAAATGAATAACCTTGAACCCTTGCTCTAAAATGCCATTAACGAATTCATACCCTACTTCCTTTGCCCTCAAAAGCTCGTTATAGACCTCAAAGGTGATTATAACACTCATTTCAGGAAACAATTTCCTCAGCAAATCAGTTCTACCTATTTTGCCAAGCATACTCAGTATATCAGTATCGAATATCATATTATAGGTATTTCCTGAGCTTCTCGTCCATTTCTTCCGCGGGTCTTGCCTCTATCTCCCTTGTAAATCCTCTCTTCCCTAAAATCTCTTTAAATTCAATAGTGGTCATCCCGGCGATCTCCGCCGCCTTACTCAAGGATACTTCCCCTTTCTTGTAAAGTTCTATCGCTACGGTGACGTTTAGCTCCGTATTCTCTCGAAATAAGCTTATTACGGCATTTTTTATTACTTCGGATTTGTTTGAGTAATACCCTGCGTCCACTAACGCCTTCACTTTTCTCTCAATATCCACGGATAGCGTCTCCATTTTATCGTGCCTCCTAATTATAAGATGATTACAATCTCCTATAATAAAACCCTTCCCTTTTCGCTTCTTCCCCATTAAACATTCCTCGTATATCAATCAGCACTGGCTTGTCGTTCATCATCCCTACTAAATCCTCCAATGTCATCTTCTTAAATTCTTCGTGAGCCACTGCCACAATTACACAATCCATGCGATCTGCGATCGGACACCCTTCGGGCGGTAATATGTGATCTGTAATCTGTGACCTGTTACTCATCACCCATCACCATTATTTCACTTTCCTTTTTAGAGAATATATCAGACCGTTTATTAACACTTTTGGATTCCTGCTCCCCTAAAAACCTAACTCTTCAGGGGTTGCAGCTCTAATATTCTCT
>JAUWPM010000115.1 GCA_030611585.1 Methanosarcinales archaeon
GGCAAAGCGGCGGATCACAAAGATTTCTTACCGCATTTCATTGACCGATATGAGCGGCTAAGTGGAATAATAAATAAGAGGGTGAAGTGCAGGCAGATACGGTTCTTAAAAACTGGAAAAGGGAGCGAGGATATTTCAGTGGTGGGAATAGTCTCCGCGATAAACAAAACGGTAAAAGGTAATCTCCGGGTGGAATTGGAAGATCCCACCGGTAGCCTATCGGTAATCCTGCCACATCAAGAAGAGATAATCTTAGATGAGATAATAGGCGTTACCGGGTTTTTAGCTAATGAGGGGTACTTTATCGCAAATGGGATAATCCATCCTGACGTACCCCGTCCTGCATCAACTTCGCAATCATCGTTATCCTCCGCCGAACAGGAGAAGCAAAGGAAGAAGCCGGTATATGCAGTATTTATCTCTGATATGCACGTAGGGAGCAACACCTTTCTGGAAGGGGCCTGGGATAGTTTCGCGCAGTGGTTGAAAGAGAAGGCAGAACGCATATCTTATTTAGTCGTTGCTGGCGATATTGCCGATGGAATAGGCGTATACCCGGGCCAGGAGGAAGATTTGCTAATTACGGATATTGAGGAGCAATACAAAGTAGCAGCGGGATATTTTCACGATTTCCCTCCGCATATACACATCGTGGTAGCGCCGGGGAACCATGACGCGGTTAGGGGTGCGGAGCCGCAGCCGCCCTTGCCAGAGAACCTCAGGAAGTTGTTCCCGGACAATACGCGCTTCGTGAGCAACCCCGCGTACATACAAATTGGTGGTCGGCGGGTATTGATATACCACGGTCAATCGTATGACGATCTTGTCAACTCGGTATCGAGGCTGAGCTATGCAAAGCCGGAAGACACGATGATAGAGATGATGAGAAGACGACATCTTGCTCCGATATATGGAAACGCCGTTTCTATCGTTCCCACGGGGCATGACTACGGCGTAATTGATCCGGTTCCTGATATACTCCATTGCGGGCATACGCATACCGTGGGTATCGCCAAATACCGGAACGTGCTTCTTATAAATTCGGGGACGTGGCAAGCACAAACACCGTTTCAAAAAAAGCGGGATATAACTCCTGTTGCAGGATGTGCAACGGTTGTAGAGCTTGGCACGATGAAAGTAAAGGTAATGGACTTCGGAAGCAGAGCAGGAGCATAGCATAAGACGAGGAGACGTGGGGTGTGGAAGTGAAGACAAGAAACGAGAGAACGAGGGCATTCGCATTGCGTAAAACGGCGGGCGTATGCAGTCGGGTGCGAGGGATGGCGTACGCCGAATACGAGAAATTGCTGGAGGAGGAGATATTAGCACGGAGTTTACCCGAGCACGTAGCGATAATTATGGATGGGAACAGGAGATATGCGAGGAAGATAGGGGTTTCAATAGAAGAGGGTTATAACTACGGCGCGGGGATCACGGAACGCGTAATCGAATGGTGCTTCGATATAGGAGTGAAACAGCTCACGCTCTATACATTCTCAATTGAAAACTTTTGCAGGACGGAAGACGAGAAAGCGAAGCTTTTTGAGCTCTTGCGTGCGGAATTCGAGAAGCTAAGTGTGGATGAAAGAACGCATAAGAACGAAGTGCGTGTGAAGGCGATAGGGAATGTCAATTTGCTGCCAGAATCGGTCAAGGAAGCGTTAAGGAACGTAGAACACGCAACCGAGCGGTATAACAAGTTCAAATTATTCATCGCGGTCGCGTATAGCGGAAGGATGGAGATAGTGGATGCGGTGCGTATAATAGCGGATAGGGTAAAAAGAGGGTTATTAAGTCCTGGGGACATAGATGAGGGGACGATTTCAAAGCATTTGTACGTAAGCGAAATAGAAGGAGAAGAAGATGCCTCGGATTCGGGCGCGAAGACGAGTGTGGATTTGATCATAAGAACCGGAGGGGAGATGAGATTGAGTAATTTCGTGCCCTGGCAGACGTTAGGGAACGAATGTGTCGCGTACTTCTGCGCTCCTTTTTGGCCTGAGTTCCGAAGAGTAGACCTACTCAGGGCGATAAGGACGTATCAGGAGCGTGAGGAAGAGAAGCGGAAAAGCTCGGCTTCACGAGTGCTGCAATTGACGCGGCTCTTAGAACAAAGACAAAGAGAGAAAAGTTTATGAGGGCTTTTATCGCAGTTGACCTGTCTGCTGGAATAAGAACAAGAATAGCGGAATTACAGCAGGAATTCGCAGGGTTAGGACTTACGCAGGGTGCGGTGAAATTTGTGGATGCGAGACAGACGCACCAAACGGTGAAGTTCCTCGGAGAGGTTCCGGACGATGGCGTGGAGCGGATTAAGAGCGCGTTGGCAGGAATAAGTCAAAAACCGTTTGAATTGGAACTGCGCGGTGTGGGATTCTTTCCCGCAGCTTCATTGGATAAAGCACGGAACATTCGGGTTATCTGGGTGGGCATGGAAACGGGCGAGGAGCAGTTGAAGTCGTTGCAAGAGGACGTGGAATCGGCGATGCACGCATTAGGATTCCCGTTTGAAAAGCGGTTCAACGCACACGTTACGCTCGGTAGAGTTAAAAGGCCGTTTCGGTCACTGAGCGAACTAAGGCGAGTGTTGAAGAAGATAGGGGAGTTGCGAGAGGTAGAAGTGGGGAAGATGCTCGTAGAGGAGTTAAAATTAAAGAAGAGCACGCTTACGTCCCAGGGTCCGATTTATGAGGATCTGTATGTGAAGCGGTTGGAGTCATAGAAAATAAATCGTTGACAATGAAAAGAGAGATGGAGAACCGTAAAATTTACGATCTGTCGGTGTCCATTTATCCGGGAATGCTGACCTGGGTAGACGATCCGGGAGTAACCTTAACTCAAACGGCTTCGATTAAGAACGGCGATGCGTATAATCTCTCTCGGTTAGTCTGCAGCTCACATACCGGCACGCATATTGATGCGCCCTATCACTTCACGAGGGAAGGCAAGACGGTGGATAGATTGAGTTTGCATGATTTGATTGGCGAGGCGCTGGTTGTCCAGATAGATGCTGATGATAAGATTACCGCAGAGGCGCTACGAGATGTTGACTTTAGAAAGTATAAGAGAATCCTGTTTAAGACACGGAATTCGGAACTGCTCAAATCAAAGGAATTCAATCGGGAGTACGTGGCGCTCGATTATTCGGCTGCTGAGTTACTGGTAAAAAACAACGTGAGGGTAGTGGGTATTGATTATCTTTCCATCGAGGCATTTGAAACCGAAGAGCATCCAGTTCATAAATTATTAACCGAAAACGAAGTGATTATTATTGAAACGGTTGATTTGAGTGAGGTCGAACCGGGCGCGTATTTTATGGTTGCGCTGCCGCTGAAATTGAAAGGGTGTGACGGCGCGCCTGCGAGGGTGGTATTGATTGAATGTTAGAGAGAACCGAAGTAGATATGAAACAATCGTTACCTCATGCCTTTACCCTTTTACCACCATAACAATTAACACCCGTAAACTTCTTCCTGTACGATTCCAGCAACGGCGTCAGTTTCCGTTCCGGTACTTCAGCTTTCTTCAGCCGCTCTTTAATCTCCGCATCGC
>JAUWPM010000006.1 GCA_030611585.1 Methanosarcinales archaeon
ACAACGGGTGGAGCCTGCGGTTCAATTGGATTCAACGCCGGAAAACTCACCGGAGGCGACAGCGAGATGAAGGTCAGGCTGAAGACCTTACCGGATTAGCTGAGAGGTGGCGCATGGCCGTCGGCAGTTCGTGTCGTGAAACATCCTGTTAAGTCAGGCAACGGGCGAGACCCGCGCTCACAGTTGCCAGCATCTCCGCAAGGAGGATGGGCACTCTGTGAGGACTGCCGCCGCTAAGGTGGAGGAAGAAGCGGGCCACGGTAGGTCAGTATGCCCCGAATCCTCCGGGCTACACGCGTGCTACAATGGGTGGTACAATGGGTACCGACCCCGAAAGGGGAAGACAATCTCCTAAAGCTACCCTCGGTTGGGATCGAGGGCTGCAACTCGCCCTCGTGAACATGGAATCCGTAGTAATCGCCCCTCAAAATGGGGCGGTGAATATGTCCCTGCTCCTTGCACACACCGCCCGTCAAGCCAGCCGAGTGGGATTTAGGTGAGGCCATCTTTTTTGGGGTGTTCGAACCTAAGTCTCGTAAGGGGGGCTAAGTCGTAACAAGGTAGCCGTAGAGGAATCTGCGGCTGGATCACCTCCTAAATTTTTAAATCCAATCAGAGCTGAAAGATTGTCAGGTTATAGTTTGAGTTAGTTTTACATGTAAGCATGGTAAATAGATGGCTGGGATACATTCGGGGCTCGTAGATCAGTGGAAGATCGTCGCCTTTGCGAGGCGAAGGCCCTGGGTTCAAATCCCAGCGAGTCCACTTCTGAGAACGGTAGACGATAAGCAGATGCACCTAACAATGGTGTTGATTGTTAGGGAAGTACCGATGGTTTGGAGCCAACGCTCCTGCCAGATGACGTGATCATACGCACTTAACAACTCTGACATCCAATGGGCTTAGTGAGACTGGTGAATTATGCCATTTAGTGGATGGCTCGGCTCAAGCGCTGAAGAGGGGCGTACCAAGTTGCGATAAGCTTCGGGTAGGCACAAGGAGCCTTAGAACCGAGGATGCCCTAATGGGAACTCTTGACTCTTTTTGAGTCGATCCGTAAGGATTGGGAACGCTCTGAATTGAAACATCTTAGTAGGAGCAGGAGGAGAAATCAATTGAGATGCCGTGAGTAACGGCGAGTAAAAACGGCACAGTTCAAACCGAATCCCTTCTCGAAAGGGAAGGGAGATGTGGTGTGGTAAGTAAGGATCGTATAAAGCCCCCCCTATTGAAGCTGAGGTCCTCTGGAACGAGGCGCCATAGAGAGTGAAAGCCTCGTAGGCGTAAGATAGAGGGCTTGATCCTTAACTTGAGTACCATAGGTTGGAATTCCTGTGGGAAGCTGGGGGTTACTAACCTCCAAAACTAAATACGTCTTGAGACCGATAGCGGAATAGTACCGTGAGGGAAAGCTGAAAAGTACCCCAAGTAAGGAGGTAAAAAGAGCCTGAAACTAAATGGTGATAGAGTGATACGGCTTGGAAGTGGTGAAGCGATCTGAAGGAACATCCCGTGAGGGATCTGTACGAGGATTGTGGAACAGAGTCGTATCTTACGTTCTGGAGAACGGGCCAGGGAGTATATCTCAGTGGTGAGGCTAACCCGAAAAAGGGAAGCCGTAGGGTAACCAACAGGTTCGCATTCGTAAGAAGAGGAACGACGTACGAACTGCGTGGAATCACTGGGATATGACCCGAAGCCGGGTGATCTAAGCGTGGGCAGGCTGAAATTTTTCGAAAGGAGAATGGAGGGCCGAACCGGTGATGATTTGCAAATCTCTCGGATGACCCGTGTTTAGTGGTAAAAGGCCAATCGAACCCGGCAATAGCTGGTTCCCCTCGAAACATACCAAAGTATGACCCGATCTGAGATGGATAGCGCTGTAGAGCAACTGATTGGAGGATACGTGGTCGAAAGACCGCGCCCTCCTGTCAAACTCCGAAGGTGCTATCGTCGTAGAAGATTGGAGTCCGGGCTGGGGGGTAAGCTCCTAGTCCGTGAGGGAATGAACCCAGACTGAGGTTAAGGTCCCTGAGTGTCGGCTAAGTGTTAACACTAAAGGGCGTTGCAAACCCCAAACAGCTGGGAGGTTAGCTTAGAAGCAGCTATCCTCTAAGGAGTGCGTAACAGCTCACCAGCCGAGGTTTGCAGCACCGAAAATGGATGGGGCTTAAGCCGACCACCGATACCCCAGGGCTCCGAAAGGAGATCCAGTAGAGGGGCGTTCTGCTTGGGTGGAAGCATCTCCGTGAGGGGGGGTGGACCGTGCAGAAACGAGAATCCTGGTACTAGTAGCAGCAAAGTTGGGTGTGAATCCCAACCGCCGAAGGGGCTAGGTTTCCTTGGCAATGTTCGTCAGCCAAGGGTTAGCCGGTCCTAAGATGTGTCCCAATCGGAGCACGTCAAATGGGAAGCAGGTTAATATTCCTGCGCCGTCCAGCCTATGTACTTCGAGTACACCTGACGCTTTTGGATAGATTGAGCGGTGCTGTCGCACCGTCCAAGCATCGAAGCCTGTGGAGAGCCGTAATGGCGAGAAGCAGGTGAATGTGTGATGGCGGAAGTCAATCAAGTCCAAGAGCCCGTGAAAAAGGCGGCTGGATGTCCGTACCGAGAACCGACACAGGTGCCCCTAGCTGAGAAGGCTCAGGCGTGTCGGGTAAATCCAGCTAAGGGAAATCGGCAAATTAGCCCCGTAACTTCGGGAGAAGGGGTGCCTGCTTTGAGAGAAGCAGGTCGCAGTGACAAGGGAAGGCCAACTGTCTAATAACAACACAGGCGACCGCAAGTCCGTAAGGATTAGTACGGTCGTTGACTCCTGCCCAGTGTAGGTATCTGAAAGCCCTTTACAAGGGGACGAAGGACCTATAAACGGCGGGGGTAACTCTGACCCTCTTAAGGTAGCGTAGTACCTAGCCGCTTAATTGGCGGCTTGCACGAAAGAAGGAATGAGCCTTCTACTGTCCCTAGCTGGAACCCGGTGAACTTTATATCCTGGTGAAAAGTCCAGGGACCCCCAAGGGGAAGCGAAGACCCCGTGGAGCTTTACAGCAGCCTGTCGTTGAGCCACGACTTCGGATGTATAGCGTAGGTAGGAGGCGAGGAAGTGTTTTCGCCAGGAAACACAGAGCCGCCAATGGAACACTACCCTTCTGGAGTTGTGTCCCTTACTCGCAAGAGAACACCGATAGGTGGGCTGTTTAGGTGGGGCGCCATACCCTTGAAAAGATATCGAGGGTGCTCTAAAGTTGACTCAGGTGGGTCAGAAATCCACCGTAGAGTGTAAGAGTAAAAGTCAGCCTGATGTGACTTCGCATAGCAGGAAGTCACGAGACGAAAGTCGGATCTAGCGAACTTTTATGGCTCTTTAGTAGGGCCTAAAAACGTCAGAAAAGCTACCCCGGGGATAACGGAGTTGTCTCCAGCGAGAGTACATATCGACCTGGAGGTTTGCTACTTCGATGTCGGCTTTCTCCATCCTGGCTGTGCATCGGCAGCCAAGGGTAAGACTGTTCGTCTATTAAAGGAGATCGTGAGCTGGGTTTAGACCGTCGTGAGACAGGTCGGTTGCTATCTATTGGGGGTGTTGGAGGTCTGAGGGGAAGCTGCTTTTAGTACGAGAGGAACAAAGCAGCGGCGCCTCTGGTGTACCGGTTGTCCGACCGGGCATTGCCGGGCAGCTACGCGCTAGTGGATAAGAGCTGAAAGCATCTAAGCTCGAAGCCATCCCCAAAAAGAGACTTCCGTTAAGGACATCATTAGAAGAATGGTTTGATAGGGCTGGGGTGTAAGACTCAAGGTGATAAACCGAGATTTTTAGCCCGCAGCTACTAACGTCCGCATCAATAATCTCGCTGGGCCCAGATGAAATCAGAGTTGTAAAGTGCGCTTTTAGCCAATAGCCTAGTAGGGACTAGGGGTTAGGGAATAGGGATTAGATAGCAAGTACGGCACTG
This sequence comes from Methanosarcinales archaeon, assembly GCA_030611585.1. Lineage (GTDB taxonomy): Archaea > Halobacteriota > Syntropharchaeia > Alkanophagales > Methanospirareceae > JACGMN01. The sequence continues at coordinate 3,957 of JAUWPM010000006.1, forward strand.
GATACCCTATTGGCTATTCCCTACTTCCCTATTGAGACTCTTTGCGCCAAGGTGGCGGAGTGGCTACGCGGTTGACTGCAGATCAGCTATACCCCGGTTCAAATCCGGGCCTTGGCTTCCTTGGCGTTTGGCTCTCTCTATTTATGTGTTTCCTCTTTTATGTTTTGTTATATCTAACTACGCGCAATCATCGCTTTGAAACGGAAAATATCGGTTCGGGATACTTGGAATGGGAGACTACGCAAAGGTTTTATTAGGGGGATTACAATAATAAAGCAGTCTGATATTTATCGTGGTTGGCGACGGCGGAGTGGAAGAAGATGGGAATAAAAGTTTACACAACGAAAATTTGCCCAAATTGTAAGAAAGTCAAGGAGTTCTTAACAGCGGAAGGCGAAGCGTATGAGGAAGTGGACATAACGACGGCGGAAGCGCTGACGGAGTTACGAATGCAAGGGGTTTTCACGCTTGTTACCCCGGTTGTTCAGGTGGGTTCGACTTTTCTAACTGATAGCGATCTGTTTAACGGCGATGAGTTGCGGAAAGATAGGATTAAAGAAGTGATAAGAGAAGAGGTGGAAGCATGAAAAAGGGCTTTATTGTGGATAACGGTACGGTGCAGACCTCGCTGGACGGCGTGAAGTTGCGATACCCAAAGGTGCGAACCAGCGACGGGCACATGCTGGAGTGGGATAAGGAAGCGATAGTAAAGCAGCTTTTGCGTGAAACGAAATTGAGCAAGGAGTTTTATGGTAGCTCGCCGATAGACGAGGACACGGCGCGGGAGATTGCGAAGGAAGCGGCGAAGCGGATAAGGGTAATGGGGATCTCGCAGCTTTCGGGCGCGTTAGTGCGGGAGATAGTGAACCAGATTTTGTTGGAGGAATATCACAATCAGGAGTGGCGGAACGTCTGCACGCGGGTGGGCACGCCGGTGTACGATGCGCATCTGATTGACATTGGCGAGGGGTTCGAGGCGCAGGAGAACGCGAATTTGCAGGATAATGCAGAGACGTCGCACAAGAAGAAGGCGGACAAGATTTGCAAGGAGCAGTATTTGCTGTTGTTACCGCCGAAGTTAGCGGATGCGCATCTCAGCGGCGATTTGCACATTCACGACCTCGAATATTTCGGTACGCGAGGTTTTTGCCAGGATTGGGACCTCCGGTACTTCTTCTATTACGGGTTGATGCCGGACGGTTCAGGGACAAAGGCGTCGGTCGCGGGACCGGCGAAGAAAGCAGAAGTGGCGATTCTGCACGCCGTGAAGATTTTGGGCAGTGCTCAGACCAACTTCGCAGGGGGGCAGGGCTTCTTCAATTTCCTTACGTTCATCGCGCCATATTTAGAAGGACACTCGTACGAAGAGATCGAGCAACTGATGCAGATGTTCGTGTACGAGATGACGCAGATGCAGGTTGCTCGCGGCGGTCAGTTGGTATTCTCGTCAGTGCAGCTCACGCCGGGGATACCGAAGATCTGGAAGGACAAGCCGGCGGTTTACAGAGGCGAGGTGTGGAACGGCGAGAACGTGCCGCTTCGGACCTACGGCGAGTTTGAGCGTGAGGTGCGGTTGGCGTTCAAGGCGTTGATGAACGTTATGCTGCAGGGCGATTACTGGGGTAAGCCTTTCAACTTCCCGAAGCCTGAGATCGCGATCGAGCCTGATTTCCTTAAAGAGGATGTGGCGTTTAATGAGAAGAATCCAGATTTGCCGACTTATGAAGAGCTTTATGATTCGGCGTTTGAACTGACGGCGAAGTACGGCACGCCGTATTTCGATAATAAGATACCTGAGTACCGGGGTGCGGGCGAAGGCGTTTCGTGCTATCAGTGCTGTGCGTACAGTTTCAAGACGTCGCCGGACGATGCGGACTTCAAGGATAAGATGTATTTCAATAACGGCACGCACTTCACGATGGGGGGCTGGCAGGTAATAACGCTGAACTGCCCACGCGCGGCGTACCGAGCGGACGGCGATGACGACCGGCTGATTGCGGAACTGAAACGGCTGATGGAGAGTGCGGTGGAAGTGTTGAAGGTGAAGAAGCGGTGGATGAAGCAGATTATTGAAGCTGGGCGAATGCCGTTTGCCACGCAGCAACCGAAGGATCCACACACGGGCGAGAAAGGTTCGATGGCGGTTCATCTGGATGAGCTGGTGTATATTATCGGCGTGGTGGGTCTAAACGAGATGGTGCAGTACCATTACGGGAAGCAGATGCACGAGGACAAAGGCGCGTTACGGCTTGCAGTACGCGCAATGACGGAGATGGAGTTGTACACGAAAGAGCTGTCGGAACGCGAAGGCATGGAGATCAGCTTCTCACGGACGCCTGCGGAGACCGTTGCACAGCGATTCGCAGTGGCGGACCTACTGAACAAGGAATTTAGAGATAAGGTGCTGAGCGTAGTGAAAGGCGATGCTGAGCGTGCGCTTGCTCTTATACACGAGACACGGGACTTGCCGATCTACTATACGAATGGTACGCACGTACCTCCGAATGCGGCGGTCACGCTTGCCGAACGGATAAATATCGAGCATATCTTCTTCCCGATCGTTGACGGCGGGGACATCATGCACATATTTTTGGGTGAGGGGTATCCCGATCCGCGCGGTGTAAAGAGTCTTGCACTTAAAATAGCGGAGAATACGCAAACGGGCTATTACGCATTTACAAAGGATATGACTGTCTGCACGGATTGCGCGCACGTAACGATGGGGTTGAGGGAGGAGTGCGAGAAGTGCGGGTCTACGAATCTTGATTACATTTCCAGGATAACGGGGTATTTGCAGGCGGTGAGCGGCTGGAACGAGGGTAAGAAGCAGGAGTTAATGGATCGGATGCGGTACGGTGGGAATGAGGTGAGGTGAAGAAAACCCAAAATCTAAGAATCCGATAGCACAGAAGAATGAATTGCTATGTAAACTCATAGCACACAACATCGTGGTGTTGATCCATGAGATGCACGGGTTGGGGATTAACCCTGACTTTTCTACTTGTTCTTGTAATTAGTTAAATGGCGAAAATAGATGGTTAGGGCTGCTTACACAGGCGTTGGCTCATGGGAGGGATAATTCAACTTCCCTTATCCTTTCGTTCTCCAGAGTCTTCTTTTTAATAATTTCTGACATCCTTTGAGGTTTGACGATTTTTATTTTTAAATCGTTTTCCAAGGAGTTTTCCAACTCTAAAAAATCTCTATCCATACTAACCAAAAAATTGATTTTGCCCTTGTTCGATTTTATAGCCGTTGTTAATAAAATAGAATCGTGTGTTCTTAATCCATATTTTGAAATGAAGTGGGGGTAATATTGGCGATCTAATAAAACATCAACTAAATTATCGAGTTTGTCTGACAAAAAATCAATTGCGTTTATAGCATCGTCTTCAAATTCTCTTGATTCGTTTTTATCCAATAAAAAGTCCTTTCTATATTTTGGCCAATAAATTGTAGCAATTCCGTGGAAGTCCATCTTTTTAGAGATATAGAAATCATTTATGATCGTAACCATTTCTGATAAAACTAAATCTGATATAAAAAAATTAAACCCCTTTATTCTGTTATTTGTTATACATTCAATAAAATCATATGATTGTTTTAAATTACGATATTTTTCTAATATCACTTTTTTGTGCTTTTCTTTTTTATATTTTATACGTTGCTTAATTAAGTACCAATGAACCAAAACATTAGAATCTATGAAGACATTTTGAATTTCATTCATTCTAATAAATCCCAAATTGATTTCTTCTTCTTTTTAGATGTTTTTGGGGGGTGCCAAAGTCCGACTATCTCGTAAGTTCCGTCTGAACGAACTTTCGCCTTATAGTATCTTCTGGTTATAGGATTGTAAATCCTTTTATATCTTACCATCTTTTCCTTGTCTATATCTTTTACTTCGCCCCCATCCTTAAAACCATTTTCGGTATTTTCCGCTTCCTCACACATTCTCATCACCCCAAATCTTTTATTAGTATTTTAGTTAAGATTTGTTATGTAAAAAGCTTGCAATTGTTACCCACACCCAATATTATCCAAATCGCTAATATGTGTTAGCTTTAGCGTTTTTGCACTTTTAATCATGTGTCTGCACTTTTAATCGGGTGAAAGCGGTATTAAAAATGCAAAGCCGCCGGAGGACGTAAAAAGAAATCTTTTCGCAAAGGGTGTAGATAAGGAGTCAGATAAAGCTTCGGTCGAGAGGCATGCGCCCTTGATAATGACCGCTTAATGAGAATTTTAAATACCGTCATATGGGAGTATCTCGAACGGCGGTGGCGGCATATACTCCACTTTCTCTGTGTACTCCGGGATGCGCCGATATTCCGTCAAAACCTGAAGTAACTAAAACTTCGTAGGGAACATATAACCCATAACCGCCCTACAAAGTCGGATCGTGACTTTTAACGGAAGGATAACACCAAAAGGCTTAGCTTCTGCATAAATTCCGGTAGCGACTTAAACGAATATCCCTCACTTTTCGTAAGATTCTTTATCACACCATCGTCAAAGCGTATTTCTATTCTATTTATAAAAGCCTTTTCTGGTACAGCCATGCGACGACTCCCAGTGCCGCGGCAACCACTGCTATTGCAAATGCTTGCGTGAAACCCATGGAGATGGGAATGGTAAGTTGCATGCCTTCCACTCCTGTACTGAACGAGCTGCTACCAATGAGGTAGGGCAATTGTAACCGGAATGGAAGCCCTACCAGTTCTGGGAGCTGATTCACGAGCACAACGAAAATGAGTAACCCCGCAACAAACGCTACGACAAGCCATAACAGCTTCCGTGCACTGAAACGCACAAATAGCTCTGCAATCGCAGCATGACGATTCGAAACAGACAGCACCGAGCCTGTGAGCAGAAGCACGCCGAGATACACCACGCCGAGCTTAAGACCGAGGACGACCCACCAGAAGAGTGGCGAACTCATCGTCTCACCAAAAACGCTTACGTATACGCCAAACGGCGAAAACGCCATGACGACCGCTCCCGTGCCGAGCATGAATCCCCACCACGTGCCCAGAAATGGCAACGCAATTATGAGCATACCCGCAAAGATGCCGGGCCAGTTCACCCTGCCGTACCACGCGTTCGACTCCGCAACCACTTCAGACATCAACCAGCACCTCCCAGCCCTGATTCTTCCATCTTCAGCTCTATCCCGCTGATGTCTAACGTCATCTTCATGTTGCGAAATGTCGGTGTTCTCCCTGCTGGCAACATTTGCACCTCGGGAAGCGCACCTTCCAATGTTAAACTTGCTGAACCCTTCGCCGGGATCTCTACCTCATTCGGCAAGCTTACGGTACAGCTATTATCGCCCATGACGACGTCTGCCGACAGCTCTTTTACCGTTACTGGCACATTCAATGGCGAATGAAGCACCGCTTCGAGAACAAGCTTGGTACCATCGTCAGAAACACGAGAATTAGTAACTTCTAATAGGTCTTTCCCCATATCACTCTCACCAGGCACGAGTCTTTCCAGCACTTCTGTGGGGTTATCTCCAATGAGTGTGGCTTGCACGTTCCAACCATGCGTCGCAAACGCTGCTACAACGCATACTACGAGTAAAACCGTTGGAATCGCAGAGATAACAGCTCTTAAGGTTTTTTCATTCATAGTTCAAGTTTGATTGTGCTATTAATCAAAATATCACATAAAGAAACCCGCTATTTTCAACGCTGCTTTCATCACACCAACCTTTATTTTGTTCCCCAGTCCTACGCCCTCGTATGTTATTGTCCCGCTGTTTAACGCATCCTGGAATGCCGAAACAGGGTCGCCGGAATTCATTATAGTGCGAACGGTGTTTTCGGTAGTATTTGCCTTAATCGTTGGGTCTGAGATTTCGCCTTTTTCAAACCCGATAACTTTTGCATCTTTATCAGTCGTAATTCCAATGGTGAGCACGGTCCCATCGTTAAGAGAAATTTCAGCGTGTACCCTCTCCTCGCCGATAAGACTCGTTACAAACGGTATATCCTCAACGTTTTGATTGTAAACATCCACCAGTGGTTCTATTTCTTCGAATAGATCAGATCCTCCGTTTGTTCCAATCGCAGATGGAACTATCCCTGCAAAGGCCGCAATCACTAAAACAGCAGTAAAGAATATAGATGCGAATTTCATTTTTTTCATGGCTTTCACCTCCTCAGTTTACGTTATCTCTTCTTCTTTACCCTATTTAAACCTTTTGTTTCTATGTTCTTTCCTCACGAAAACTTCTTAAATATTCGTAATAGAATGGTATAAATGGATAATTATGAAAATCCTAAAAGAAGCCAAATATGAATATTTAAGAGACAGAGCAAGACGTAATAGAAATTATGCTTTAATATCGTCTTTGCCTATCTTCATCTTCATTCTCTTCATTATGTATGCTCTTTTCTTTAATCAAGATTTTTTCTTTGTATTGGGTTTTTGGTGGCTTGTAGTTCTGTATATTTTGGTCCCATCTCACTTTCTAAGGAAATATTCGAACTACAAAAAGGGTATACGAGGTGAGAAAGAAGTAACAGAGGCTCTACAAAAGCTACCTGATTCTTATTATCTACTTGACGATGTCGTATTATATCATAAAGTAGGCAATATAGACCACATCCTCCTCGGACCAAATGGAATCTTTGTCATCGAAACGAAGAACTATAAAGGGGAGATAAGTTGCTATGAAGATACATGGCGACGGTATATGTGGCAGTGCAGAGGAAAATGGAATTATGTTAAAGTAAGTTATCCTATTTCAAGCATCAGCAAACAGGCTAAAAGGAATGCGGTGATAGTGAGGAGATTTTTAGAAGAAAATGATCACAGTGGTCTTTTTAAAAATATATGGGTGAATGCTCTTGTGGTATTTGCCAATCCGCACATAGAATTAGCGCTACATAAGTTAACACTACCAGTTTTACGCCTGTTTGAATTGTCGGATTTTATTGAAAGGGTAAAAACAGATAAATCGTTGTCCGATAGAGATTTAAAGACGTTGGGGGAGATCATTTTAAAAAACGCTGTGAAAGAATGACGTATCTTTACAGTGCCAACTCCGCCGGATCGGTTATCCGTCCCGTAATTGCCGAAGCCGCAACCACCGCGGGATTCGCCAGGTAAACTTCCGAATCCTTATGCCCCATCCGCCCGATAAAGTTCCGGTTCGTTGTGCTTACGCATCGTTCGCCCTGTGCAAGAACGCCCATGTGCCCACCCAAACACGCACCGCAAGTGGGACCGCAAACAAACGCTCCTGCATTAAGGAACGTTTGGATTAACCCTTCTTCTATCGCCTGTTGGAACACCTTTTCACTTGCCGGCACTACAATCATTCGCACTTCGGGATTGACCTTTTTACCCTTCAATAGCTTTGCAGCAACCCGTAAATCCTCTATTCTACCGTTAGTGCACGAGCCGAGATACGCCTGGTCAATATTAACGTCCAATTCACTTGCCGGCACGGTATTCGCAGGAGAGAAGGGTTTTGCAACCGTTGGCACGATCTCCGCAGCATCGTATTCAAATACCTCCTCATAATCCTCTTCATTACCGTCGGCATACACCGCGTTATAATCGCCTCGTACCCGCCCGCGCAGGAACTCGAAAACCTTCTCGTCCGGCGGGATGATCCCTGCTTTAGCTCCCGCTTCTATCGCCATGTTCGATATTGTTATTCTATCAGAAAGGCTCAAATTCGCGATTGCCGTGCCGTAAAACTCCTGTGCCTTGTATAGCGAGCCGGAAACGCCTATGTCGCCAATGACGTGCAGGATTATGTCCTTTCCCATTACGTATCGCTGTAACGCACCGTTAATCACGAACTTCTGCGTCTCCGGAACCTTGAACCACAACCTTCCGGTAGCCATTGCCGCGGCTGCCTCTGTCGAGCCCACACCAGTGGAAAAAGCACCTAATGCGCCGTATGAGCAGGTATGCGAATCCGCACCGATGATTAACCTTCCCGGCGCGGCAAATCCGTCCTCGATCATTACCTGATGGCATATTCCGCCCCGACCTATCTCGTAATAATGCTCAATCCCGTATCGCCGGGCGTATTCCCGCAACGCTTTCGCCTGCTCTGCCGAAGCCACATCCTTGTTCGGAACGTAATGGTCCTGTACCACGACCACCTTCTCCCGTCTTATCTCGCCCTCACGTCCAAGCTCCTCGAATACTTCAAAAGCAGGCACACCCGTTATGTCGTTCACCATGATGTAATCCACCTCGCATTCAGCGATTTCACCGGTATTCGCCGCCTTTCCTTTCCCTGCTTTTTCACCCAGTATCTTTTCCGCTATCGTAGACATAGCATAGTTCAATAAACCGTTTTTCGGCTTCAATCCTTCATATACACCGACTTCTGCTTCTGCTCTTCGGTTCCGGTGTATTTCAACCGTCCGCCTTTAAATTTGAACTCCTGCGGCTGCCTCTCCTTCTCTATCAGATCGCGTGTTCTGCCTGCTATCTGCGCTTCGGGATTCGCCGCCTCCTCTGCTATCGCACTCTTCACGATATGCAAATCGTCTATCCGTAGCATTCCGGCAGCGGCATTCGCAGCAGAGATAAAAGCCTGTAATTTCACCGCTAACGGGTCTATGATTCCCAATTCCGTCATGTCCTCTTTCACGGTCTTGTCCTTCCCAGAGATCCCCGCGTTTTTATTGCCCGCGTAATGCTCCGCTCTGAGCGCTGTGAGCGTGTCAATCTGGTCCATCCCGCTGTTCTTCGCTATCGCCCTTGGTATGCACTCTAAAGCGTCCGCAAACACGTTTACTGCTAATTGCTCCTTGCTCGGTATAGTTCTCGCAAAGTTCCGCAATTCAGTTGCACACTCTATTTCTGCTGCACCCCCCCCAGGCACTACTCTCGCATCGTCAAATAAAGTGGCAACGGCGTGCATAGCACTCCTTATATCGCCTACCATGCCCTCTAAAATCCTGAGATGGGCACCTCTTATAAGCATCGTCGAGGATTTCTTATACGGGCAGTCATCGAAGAATACGTACTTTGCACCGCCTACCTCTCGCTGTGCTACCCGTCCTGCAGAGCCTAATTTGTCTTCACTTAGGTCGCTTACGTCTTGCACTATCTTCCCGGCGGTGGATTTCGCCAACCGCTTCAAATCGGTCATTTTCACTCGCTTTATCAGCATTATCCCCGCCCTTCGGAACTTGCCCAGCGCATCGTCATCCACACCCCACCGGCAACAAACCACGTTCGCACCCGAATTTATGACGCCATCAATAAGCTCATTGAAAAGCCGCGCTCGGGCATCTCGGAACTCTCTGAAATGAGATGCCTTTGAAAACTTAACGTGAAAATCAAATCCTCCGACCGTTTCACCCGCTTTGCTCCGTTCTCTCGCTCCGGTTCCGGTCGGTAGTTCCTTCCTGCCTTTTACTTTCGGCTCTTTATGCTCAATGGGGAAATCGAGCAGAGCTATCTTTGCGTTCTTCACCTCCGTTGGAAGATCGTCCAAAACGCTCCGGTCCACCACCACGCCGTCGAGAAAACGCGTATCGTCCACACTCCCCCCTGCCTTTGCCTCTATTTCTACTTCATCCACGTCTATCGGCAACTCCCCACTCTCGCTTATCCTTCTTATGCTCCCCACGACTGCGTCTACCAATCTATTTTCATCGCAATACTCGCCCTTCTTCAACGCGGTCCTCGCCACTTGCTTCAAATACTCATCGCTTTCTCTTATCTCCACCGGCGACGCAATCTCATTTAAAACCTCTTTCGCACGCTCCAGCGCCTTTTCATAGCCGTTCACAATCACGTTCTGATGTAGCCCCAGATTCTTCAGTTCAAACCCTCGCCACACCAGCTCGCCGGTCAGAATCATAACGGTAGCTACACCGTCCCCAACTCGTTCACCCTGTGCTAAGCCCGCGTTGATCAATATATCCGCGGCGGGATGCGTGTATGCTAATTCCCGTATTATGCTGTATGCGTTACTGGTGACGAGGTCGTCAGCTTCTATTTTCGTGGCGCCACTGGTTATCAATTTCTTCGAGCCGAGAGGACCAATGGTGGATTTGAATATATCGGAAAAAGTAAGCGATACGAGTGCATTGGTCTCCTGAATCTCTTCAGACGGCACTGCACCCGGCGGTAACTCTTCTTTTATTGTCATCTTTTTATTCTCTTCCTATCTTCGCGCCTTCATCACACTGCAAGTGTAAATAAGGAGATAACCTTCAGCAATAAAAAACCTTAAAACGTTATACATTCACTTCCCCCGCTTTCTTGATAGCATATTGTGTGCCAAGCGGAGAGAATAACTGGAACAAGGCGGTTGTAGTCGCCATCAGCGTGATTATTACGCCTCCCAACTCGTATCCGGATAATTCCTGAGCCGCAAGGAACGCGAGACCAACGGCAACACCCGCCTGATTGAGCAATGCAATACCAAGATATTTCGTTATTTTCGGTTCGGATTTAGACAGGATGCCCCCCATACTGCAGCCCAATATCTTACCAACGCTTCTACCAATACAATAAACGATTACGATCGCCCATATAGACGCAAACTGTGAAAAGTCTATTTCCATGCCGATTACGGCGAAAAATAGTATGAATACCGGGGTCATAATATTATCTATCAGCTCGTTGGAACGATTGCCAATGTGCACATTGAAGTTGATCACCGTCGTTCCCAGAACCATGCAAGCGAGAATTGCCGAGACACCGATCATCTCCGCAAGACCCCAACACAGAATCGCAACGGCAGCACAGACAACAAAGAGGTGGTCAGAGGATAGAACTCTTTTTTTCGTGACGTATGAAATGGCAAGTCCAAATGCGCCTCCAAGTGCTACTGCACCAAAAATCTCCCATACGGGATAAACAATGGAAGATGCGATGCTGACTTCACCACCTAAGAGCATCTTCGTCCATATAACGCCAACCGAATAGATGACAATCGCCGCTGCGTCGTCCAGCCCCACAACGGCAATGCTCACATCTGTAAGTGTTCCTTTTGACCGGAGGTCTCTTAATACAGCTATTGTTCCCGCAGGAGCGGTTGCCGGAGCCAAAGAAGCCAGAATTATGGACAGTGGGAGATCTCCCGTCAACAAATATATAACAATCCACACTGCAATAGATGTTACGAGCACCTCCACAATTAGTATTATCAGTACTTTCTTCCCCATTTTCTTGAGAAAAGAGAAGGAGAAACTCAATCCCACCATGTAAGCAACAAAAGCAAGCGTTACTCCGCTAATAATGGTGTCAAAGTGTTCGGGGGCGCTGAAATGTAAAATTGGTCCTATGATAATCCCCGCAAAGAGATACGCCAGCACTTCGGTCAAACCTACTTTACGCAGTAGCTGCCCAAGTACAAATCCAAGGAGAAGCACCAAACCAACGAGAACGTAAATATTAGACGTCATTCTTGTATCATAAATCGGTATCTGAGATTTTTAATCAGGAGTTGAAGCGTTATTTCTCCCACGAGCCGTTTGGTTTCATCAGCAACTGGCAGTCTCCTGATATTAAATGTTGTAAGCTTTTTTAGAATGTCCTCCATGCTATCCTCTGGTGAGCACATTACGGGATTATACGTCATGATGTCCCGGACAGTGCTTTCTACATGTAATATATCCGGTCTGGAAAGTCCAAAGATTCTCTCCTTTTTCCTCTCCTGCGGTATAATACAACGCAGCATGTCATGTTCCGTTACCACTCCAACCACCTTCATGTTCTTTGTATTGTTCACCACCCATGCGTGTGCGCTAACGGAAAGTATGGTGAGAAACTCCTTCCAATCAGCATCTTCTTCTATAAATGGCGTATTCCACCCCGGAGTCATAATATCTTTCGTTTTTATCTCGTAAAATTCTTCTAACATGAGTTTATAATATCCTGGTGATACTATTTAAACGTATCTCTCAGCCTCGCATGCCTTTCTATAAGAACCGTCATGTAGCACATTATTTATGGAATATGACCTATGATCTTGCTATGATCAAAGACGCCGTACGCCAACTCAATGAGCCGCTGCATCTCAGAGTCTTTCTTATACGGGACAACGTTATAGTTTCATAATTATAAAGCCGTAAGGGGCTAAAGTGAGAGGTAAGTAAGATGGGCAAGAAAATCTTCGCACTCGTATCCATTCTTCTGATCGCTTCGGTCACTGCGAACGTATACTTTATTTCTAACCAGTCCCAGTTGAACCTTTCAGAACTTAAAAGCCAGATAAACGGTCTCGAAAAAGCGAATGCCGCGCTGAGTAACGAACTTTATCAAACCAACCTCGCGCTACAACAAGCGAGGACACAGCTCGATTTATACAGGGGACAAATAGCAGAGCTAAAAAGTCAAGTAAACCCGAGCTTCGTTGCCGGTGAGGAAGGCAAAGCCCAACTCGACGCTCCTGCGGTGATGCGGCGAGTGGAATACGGTGATGAATATCCCTTTTACACACGACGGATTGTGGAAGAGGGAACCATGATGCAGGTCTCTGTTGATATTAGACCTGGTTACGGGCGAGTCCTTGTGGAAACAAAACCGCTGATGGGCGTTGTCTTCCAGGATGCCGCGAATACCGCAGTTGTCGCTGCCGAGAATTACACCGGCTGCGATCTCTCCGGAAGCGACGTTATATTCAGTGTTGAAGCATACGCGGAAGTCCCCGAAGTTGATGGACCCAGCGCTGGTGCCCTGATGACCACGCTTATCATTGCAGCACTGGAAAACGTCACGCTACCCGGTGATATTACCATGACGGGCACGATCAGTAAGGAGGGACACGTTGGGGAGATTGGAGGCGTTATAGAGAAGGCAACGGCGGCGAAAGAGAATAATAAGCGTATCTTCATCCTCCCGCATGAGAACAGTCGGTTCGTGCGGTACGAAGGAGTGAGAAAGCAGTACGGAATCATAACCGTAACTAAGCAGAACCCGATCGTAGAAGATACAAAAGAATACATCGAGCGGAATATAGGAATTCAGGTAGAATACGTTGATTCGATAGATGACGTCATGAAGATCATTTGTTAGCCTTTTTATTCCTAACCTCTTCTTTACTTTGATGCTCAATTACTTTGATCTCAACGTGCACGCATACCCGGAAACCGATGCGCCAGTAGAGGAACTGCACAGAGTTGCGAAAAAATATGGATACGCCGGCATTGCAGTAACCAACCACAGTGAGGTTGTGCAAGAGCAACCAGAATCAAATGCCGTCTTCTATGGTGTAGAGATAAAAACGAATTCGGTTTCTGACCTGAAAAGAAAAGTAAAGCTTCACTGGGGCAAAGTGTCCTTATTAGCGGTTCACGGCGGTAATGATAAGATAAATAGAGCTGCGGTAGAGAATCCAAGGGTGGATGTATTGGCTCATCCGTGTGGAGAGCGAGGAGAAAGGGGATTGAACCACGTATTGGTGCGATACGCTGCTGAGAATGGCGTTGCAATAGACTTCAATATGAATGCAATAATCCACAGCCGAAGAGGTGAGAGAGCGCGAACCCTCGGTAAAATGCGTGAGAATTTGAAGCTCGTACGGAAATATAAGGCTCAGATGATATTAACCAGCCATGCTCACTCAATATACGATTTGAGGGCGCCACGGGAGATGATTGCACTTGCAGCTCTCTTCGGGATGACTAAAGAAGAGGCTACGAGTGCGTTATGCGATATTCCCGCGGGAATATTGGAGAAGAGATGGAAAAAGGATAGGGATGTGGAGATAATAAAAAATGAAAAAGGCAAAGTGCAAAAGTCAAAATAAACTGCTCTTTAAGAAAGAACGCCTGACCAGAGGAACTACTATTTTTCCTTTCTGCCTATTTGCTATTTGCAATTTGCAATTTGCATTGTTGATTCTGCCGCCTTCTCTCCGTGAGCGGAGGAGGTATCTGCTCTTCGAGGTGCTGTGCGAGCGAGAGATAGACAAGCGGGAATTGTTGAAAGAGATATGGGACTCACTTTATTCATTGTACGGCGACGTGGGCGCGAGTGAAAGTAAGGTATGGCTGATCGAATACCATAACCATAAAAGGGAAGATGCAAACGGCAGCAACAGCAGCGGCGGTGGCGGCGTGGGCGTCCTGAGATGCGCTCATGATAAAGTCGAGGAAGTACGAGCGTCATTAGCGTGCATTCATTCGATAAATGAAGCACGAATTGGCATACGAGTACTCAAAATCTCAGGTACCATAAAAGGGGCAACAGCAACTCGCCTTCGATGACATTGCTTTTAACCTCGCCCCTTCAGCATTTCCATAAACATCGCTAAATCTCTTCTCGTTATGAGTCCCACGATGCTTCCGGTTATCGTATCTTCCACAGCCAGAACTTTCCTCTTGTTCCTCATCATCCTTTTTAGCGCTTCTGCCGCCTCCTCTTCTTGTGAGATAACCTCACTCATTCTATCAAAGGAGTTTATCACATCAGAGACCTTTAAACGGTAACGCTGCTCGGCGGACAACTTTTTTATCTCATCAAACGTTATAAACCCTTTTAATTCGCCGTTCTCACTAACCACCGCATATTCGGCTGTTTTCTCCTCGAGCATCTTATTCACCAGTTCCACGATTGGCATATCCTCTGGCACGCTCGTTCTCTCAGTTCTCATTACGTGCTTCACCTTTATCCCCTCTAAGGAAGAGAAAGTGATGGTGGCGTTTTCTTCTTCGGTCGCTGCGATGTATAAGAAAGTAGCAAGTAAAGGAAACCAGATATTACCGGTTATTATTTCGCCAGTTAGAATAAACGTGAAAGGGTCCACAATAAAGCCCCCGACTGCCATCACAACGGCGAATATTTTACCTACCAACACCGCCCGTTTCGTCGCTTTTAGAAATGGCATTCTCTTTGCAAGGAAAGCCCTAAAAACTCGACCGCCATCCATTGGAAATGCGGGTATCAAGTTAAAAAATGCTAATGCCACGTTAAGAAATCCCAGAGTGAACACTAAAATCTCAACCGGGCGATAAACGGCTAAATTTAACGTTTTTATACCAAAATAAGCGAGAAGAAATAGACCGCCGAGGGCAATGCTCATCAAAGGACCCGCAATTGCTATCCGCCACTCCTTATCAGGGTTCTTTGGGATATCCTCCATCATGGCTACGCCACCGAAGAAGAAAAGCGTAATGCCGTGTATTTTCGTCCCAAACTTCATTGCAACGTATGAATGGGACAACTCATGGAGTAACAAAGTAAAGAAGAAAAGAACAGCGGCAATCGAGGATAAGAAATAGCGGAAGAAAGTATCCATTTCAATGCCACCTAAGCCCATAGGGATACGATATTCGGTGGCAGGAAGAGTTGCGAATCCATATATAATCCCAAAGAGGATGAATAAAAAGGTAAAATGCAATCGTATGGGTATGCCAATAATTCTGCCGACTTGTATAGATGTTTGCATCGTTTCTTCGTTAGATTGATCCGTTAATTATATATATTTCTCCAATTCATAAATAGCATTATGGAAATACAATTGTCTTCTTTGTATGGGCAGGATTTGTACACGGATAGAGGAATCTACGTTGGCAAGATCGAGGACGTGAGTGTTGACGTAAGGGAGAAGCGAGTATCGGGTCTGGCGGTGAAGAACGTAAATCCAAACGCGTTCAACGCGGGCAGAAGGAAAGGGGTGATCATTCCTTACCGGTGGGTAACCGCAATTGGCGATATAGTGCTCATAAAGCACGTGCGGAGAAGAGCGGCGGAGCGAGAGGGAGAGGAAGAAGAGGAAGGATAGAAGAAGAAGTAGAAAGTGTCGGGGATGACTGATCAGAACCGGGATAGGGAGATATACGCGGATATAAAAGCTATTCCTCCCCTGATCGTGCGTGCTGATGGAAGGAACTTCAGGCGTGTCTTAAGCGGCGAGTTCGAGAAACCGTATGACGAGCGATTTGCAAAAGGAATGGCTGAAGCGGTGGCAATCTTCTTCGAGACGAGCGGGTTCGACCCAAAGCTTGCTTACATCTTCTCCGATGAGATAAATCTTTTCTTCCCGCAAGTTGTTCCGTTTAAAGGGCGGATAGAGAAGCTGGATTCTGTAATCGCGGGTTTTTTAGCAAGCGCGTTGACCATCGTGTTGGACTTTAAAGATGCTGTTGCCTTCGATGCACGGGTAATCCCGGTTTGCAGCAGAGAGGACGTTTGGGCGTATCTTGTGCAGCGGCAAGCAGAAGCATGGCGAAATCACATTAATGCCTATGGGTATTACGGACTGCAAGAGTCCGGGCTAAGCGAGAAGGAAGCGGAAGAGCGGCTGAAGGGTATGAAGGCAGCGCAGGTGCACGAGCTGCTTTTTCGTACGGGGATCAACCTGAATGAAACGCCAATGTGGCAGAGACGGGGCATTCTGATTGCTAAGGAGCGGTACGAAAAAGAGGGATACAACCCAAAAGCGGCGAAGAAGGTTGTGGCTACACGCTATGAGGTAGTTCAGCGCTGGGACTTGCCGCTATTCGAATCAGAAGAAGGGCGAAATTTGATAGTGCAACTAATCAACCGAAAATGAGAACCTATCTTGACTGCATTCCCTGTTTCGTTGATCAGGCACTCCGTGCAGGACGAATAGCAACGGATGACGAAAAGAAACTGAAAGGGATCTTAGATGAAGTGGGAATGATGCTCCGTGACATTCCGCTTGAGAATACGCCGCCAGAAACCGGAATGCTCATATACGATAAAGTACGTAAAATCACGGGAGTATTCGACCCTTATAAGAAGCTAAAACGCGAAAGCACGGAAAAAGCTCTCGCATTATATCCCTCTTTGAAGAGTAAAGTTGAACAGTCGAATGATAAGCTGCTTACGGCAATACGAATTGCGATTGCGGGTAACGTAATAGATTTCGGCCCAAATAAGAGTTTCGATATCGAAGAAGAGATAGATGACGTGCTCACAAAAGATTTTGCGATATTCGATTACGATGAGTTCAAAGACTATTTTGGCAACACGAATGAGATTCTGTATCTCGGTGACAACGCCGGGGAAACAGTTTTCGATAGGATTTTAATAGAGGAATTGAAAAAGCCCGTGACCTACGTCGTTCGGGCGGTACCAGTGATAAATGACGCAACCTGTGAGGACGCTTTACAGGCAGGCATTAATGAAGTTGCGACGGTAATATCGTCGGGAACGAGTGCGCCCGGAACCATCCTGAAAACCTGCAATGCGGAATTTAAGGCGGCGTATAATAAGTCGAATTTTATAATCAGTAAGGGTCAGGGGAACTACGAGGGGCTTTCTAACGAGAACCGTCCCATATTCTTTCTGTTGAAAGTAAAGTGTCACGTTATCGCTCAGGACGTTGGAGTTAATGTTGGCGACATCGTATTGAAGGGAATGAACGTTTAGTTTAAATGGGCCCGAAGGGATTTGAACCCTTGACCGCCCGGTTATGAGCCGGGCGCTCTAACCGTACTAAGCTACGGGCCCTTACTTTACAAATCGGTATTAGTTCGTAAGGCAGTTTCAATTTTGTCTCCATTTTGTCTTACCTATCAATCCCTTCTTCTTTTGAATATAAAAACTCTTCTTATTAAACATATTTCTGCTATTCGGAACTGCTAATCTTAGCGTGCCACCACAACCCCCACCACCTCCTCCGTCAGCCCGTACAAATCATAAACCAGCCGGTCAATCTGCGCATCAACAATCTTTATCATCCCCCCTTTGGCAGACCTCGCACATATATATGTGATTAAACAAAATCTTTAATTATTTAAATATGTAATTCTATAAAGATACACTATGAACGTCCTTACAATAAAAGTTGATGAGGAGATAGTAAATGCCTTTAAACACTTTGAGGAGTGGATTAGCATATGCCATATAGCCGAGGCACTCAAACTTACTTATCCCACAGCAGAGAAAATATGCTGGACTTTGACGGGCAAAGGGGTAGTTTTGTGGAAGCCCGGAAGAAGAAGACAGCAACTGTTCACGTATAATCAAGGCTGTTGGAAGAAGGAAAAAACCGATGTGTTTCATGAATTGGATGGGCTTCTTGGCAGAGATTATTATATTACAGGAGAAACCGCCTTGTTCCTTCACAATCTAACGGATCATGCAATGTATCAGAGGATAATAGAGATCGCCCTGCCTAAAAGCAAATATAATGAAATTGCTGAAAAAGTAGTCGATAATTTAAACATGTATGCGACAATCATACCGAGTAAAATTCCGAAACGATGCAATAAGGGCAATATAATGGCGGACGCTTTAGGCATAGGAGACGTTATCGTCTTAAGAAGAGCATTACATAATCCCAGATGGTTGAAATTTTATGGTGATCTCAATTTACCTAGCGTTGAGATTATTTTAGAAGAAATTGATTTACCAGATAGAATGCTATTTGAATACGCTCTAAAGGCTATTGATTTAAATCTCACAGACGAGGCGTTTAGCACGCTATGTCGGGAAAAGCCTGTCTTGATTTACTTGAAAAAGTATCTTGAGGGGGATAGAGAAATACCAGATACCATTTTGAAGGCATTAAAGGCGGCTGAGAGAAATGTCAGGGGATATTAATTCATTGTTCTGGAGTAAGGAAGTCTTTAATGGCGCGAAGATACGGGAGTACGCAAAAAAAGAGGGTGTTAATCCCATGGATTTTGAGATACAGATTTGGGTATATGATACCCTAAAGGTGCTCAAAGAGTTCTCAGATTTGGATTTGTTATTCAAAGGTGGAACCTGCATTCAATCTCTGCTCCCCTTAGACTTCCAGCGATTTTCAATCGATCTCGATTTCAACATTGAAACCCGATACAGGACACCAGAGTTTATTCTCACTAAATTCCGTGAATTAAATGATAAATTAGAGAATGAAGATTTGTTAGTCCCCGCATCTGAAACCAGACATAAAACCAAGAGTTCAGAGAACCTGGTTTACGGCAAATTTTATCCGAAGGAATATGATCCAATTTCGGGCACTGTGACGCTCTATAGGCTGGTAATGTCAAAGGTGGTAGGCAGAAATAGGGAATTTGTCTACCGTGATGATCTAATAAAACGGGAGATCGTGAGAGGCATGTTTACTCACACACAGGTTCAGATAAATATAAAACATCACCCACCTGCTTTAGATTGGGTCTTAAGGGATATTGAGTTGAAAATCCGTAAATATCCCGATTACAAAAAGGAATTACAATTTAAGTGTTCGTCACTAGGAGATTTGTTTGCAGACAAATTAATAGCATATAGAAATAGAAGGGAGTTCCGGGATTTGTATGACCTTGGTATGATGGCAAAAATAATAGCCGGTTCAGACATTGCAATCTGCAAACAAAAAATCAACTACGTTTTGGGGGATAACAAGATAATCCGAGATGTGGCGGAGGCGATAGAACTCTCGCTTAACAGTAAGGAGTATTCAGGATATATGCATGGTTTGCCCAGAGAAGTTGCACCATTAATCAGAGATAGAATGTTCTACACGGGATTAATCGATGTTATTGAAAGGATTTAGAATGTTTTGTTTTTGTATATAAAGTATTTATAAACTGCCTTCTCTTTAAGACACAGATTTACACTGATTTACACGGATTTATTTAGGGGGAAGAACAAAGTTGATTTTCATCATCTGTGTTAATCTGTGTTAACAATTTAGGGTTTCTCGCCTTTGCATAAACAGATGGTTTTTCCAGCTTGATTTGATTTGATACTCCGACTCCGAACCCCTTCTGCTCTGAGACTCTTTTCATCTCTCTTCAGCGATAAGATAATTTAGTTCCAACGTATTCTGAAAGGCAATTCTTTGGGGTTCAAGAATTTTTCTGCCGCCGGATACAGTTCTCTCCAATATCTATTTATATTCCAATAGCCTTATAATCGTAGGAGTAAAAAATGGAGAACCGGTTTACTGCGGTCTTTCAAAAGACGGATAAATGGTGGATAGCCTTTGTTGAGGAGTTGCCAGGTGCAAATACGCAAGGAGAAACAATTGATGAAGCACGCGAAAATCTCAAAGAGGCTGTTGAACTGATACTAAAATCAAACCGTGAGCTGAGTGAACGTGAATTACAATCCAGCGAAAGGCAAAACATCCACAGTACCTCGACACGTCGAAATTGACGATGCTCTGGCAAAGAAAATTTGTAAGGATTTGGTATTCCGAAAGTTTGAGTTGAAGGTTCTTTCAAAAACATTTTTAATTGTGTATAAAGTATAACTGCCATAATTCTCTTTAAGACGCAGATTAACACTGATTTACGCGGATTTATTTAGGGTGAAGAACAAAGTTGATTTTCATCATCTGTGTTAATCTGTGTCAATGATTTATTTTCTACACCTAAATAAACGTTTTTTTTGCCTTCGTTTGATTTTAAAACCCAAAACACATCTGCTCTGAGGCTCTTTTCGCCTCTCTTCAGTGATAAGATAATTCACTTCCAACGTATTCCGAAAGGCAATTCTTTTGCGTCTTCAAGAAATTTTCCACTGCTGGGTACAGGTCTTTTTCGTGAATTTCATGTTCCTCTTCGGGCACTTAAGACAGAGCCTGATTCGTATAAAGCCTACACCCTTTAATATTTTGAAATATATCTTAAAAGTGAGAGGGAATGGGAGAAATAGAAGCGATATATGAGGAAGGGGTGTTGAGGATTGTAAAGCCGGCGAAGATAGAGTCTGACGTTGTAACTGTGAGAATATTGAACAGGGACGAGACGCTTACGGAAGAGGATATGAAAGACATCTTGAAAGCTATGGATGAAAGAGAGAAAGGGCATTATTACAAGTTGAAAGAAGTGTTTGGAACTGCCGTAATATAAAGCCATTTGCAAATCTTTTTAAAAAGAAAACCCCAAATCTAAATACAAAGGAGGTTTTGTATGTTCGAACGTATCTCGATAGACCCGAAAGTTTGCCACGGAGAAGCGTGCATCAAAGGGACACGTATTCCTGTCCACCTGATTGTTCGCATGTTAGCTAATGGGGACACAATAGAAGAACTCCTCGAGGATTATCCCTCGTTAGAACGTACGGATATTCTCGCTTGCCTGGATTACGCTGCGGCACTTGCCGAGGAGCAAGTTACGCCTATTGAAGTAGTAGCAAGAGAAAAAAGATGAAAATCTTAGTGGACGAGAATATTCCCCTGGCGACAGTGCGAGCGTTGCGTGGGCAGGGTCACGATGTGTTAGACATTCGAGGAACAACAGATGAAGGAATACCCGATTATGCTCTCTGGGATATGGCTCAGCGAGAAGAACGGTTGCTAATCACAACGGATAAAGGATTTGTACACAATCGTGAACAGCTACATCATGGCATCTTGATTATCCGCCTTCGGCAGCCAAATAGGCGAAAAATTGACGCACGAGTAATGCAAGCTATTGCTCAGTTTAGGACAGCCGAATGGCTTGGACTGTTGGTCGTGATGCGAGACAGTACTCAAAGCATATGGCGAGTAAGTAAAGGCGAAAACTTCAAAACTTTCCGTTGATCCAAAGATATAAACGTAATCGGCATATTTCAAGAGTTCTACGGCTTCGCCAACGGCTTTGCCGAAACTCCGGCGTTTTAGTTCCTTTTTACCTTTGCATAAATAGATGGTTTTTCCAGCTTGATTTGATTTGACACTCCAAACACATCTGCTCTCAGGCTGGTTTTTTCTCGCTTTGGGGATAGTTCAGTTCCAACGTATTCCGAAAGGCAATTCTTTGGGGGGCTTCAAGAAATTTTCACCTATTTTATTGTTCATTTGTAATAATTGCGGTGAGAAGCATCAAAGCATTATTTAGGTCATGCTATGCTGACTCTACCGACGAACGTTTGGCGTGGTCTGAGAAGTACTTCTCATATAGACGCTACATACGCGGTGATTCGTTTTAATTCCATCTTTCCACGATTGAATTCGTTTATAACTCTGTCTATTCTCTGCATTTCGTCATAACTAACTATTTTCTCGCCACATTTCTCGCAAACCTTTGCATGGACGTTTTCAATAACTAATAACTTCTCACCCAGCCATATATCTTCTTTTACCTCTGTCTCTTCCAATTCTCCCCCGCAAATAGAGCATAATTCTTTTGCTTCCATCTCTTAAAGATAATATGCGCTGATTTATTCTATTCCTTTTTCCAAACTCGCGAATCTTTTTCAAAACTGCCATTTATATACCTCTGTTCAAAGTTTAGACTATATAAAAAGGACGTTTACGTTTCATCCATAAACGAGCGGTAACTACATCTATACTTCTACTTCTATCTCTTGAACACCCGCGAATCGGGTAACAGGTAGCTTCTTCTCTTCTTCTGCAAAAGCCTCAAGATGCGCTTCAATTGCCTCCTTCAGATTCGCCATAAGTTCGTCAAGTGTCTTTCTATAGGAATAGCAACCCTTTAGTGAGGGGACGGTGCCAATAAAAACGCCGTCCTCATCCTTTTCGATTAATACGACGAAGCTTTGTTTTGTCATTAGCTTATCTCGAATACAAATGCTGATTAACGAGATTTAAGCCATTCCTCTCTTGTAACTCACGCTCGCTTCAGGATTCGAGTGAGAAGGTCAGCACCGATCTCTTTCCGATGCGGATTTGGAGTGGTTAGAACCAGAATTTATCGCTTCTTAAACGCACTTATTTCTTATACTATGTTATTATGTTAAGTGAAACCGAAATAGAAGAGATGTGGCAGGCATACCAAGAGCATCAATCTGCTTATTTCGTGGCTGCTACGTGTAAAGTCTCTTCAACAACCGCAAGGAAATATCGTGACTCTGAACATTGGGATGAACGTCTCCGAAAAATCAGAGCTAAAGCCAGTGCGTTAGCGGATAATAAAGTTGCACGGGAACTTGCAAAAGATATTGAGGTAGCTCATGACATCCAAATGCAAATCGCCGATTCCCTCCAGAAGCAGCTTGTGGCTGGCAACTATAAAGCAACCGTTAGAGACTATGAACGGCTCGTTAGACTGGAGCATTTCCTCAGAGGCTCGTCAGATAGCAGAACTAAACATCCCGACATCTCATTTGAATGGCTCGAGGATGACGGTACCATGAAATAGAGGCTCCAGTTTGTAAGCGGCAATGATGCCAATAACTCTCCTGAAAAATGTAGACATAATCTGCGTATTTCAAGAGTTCTACGGCTTCGCCAACGACTTTGCCGAAACTCCGGCGTTTCAGTTCCTTTTTCCCCCGCACATAAATAAATGAGCTTTTCACCTTGATTTGATTTTGGTACTCCGAACCCCTTCTGCTCTGAGGATGGTTTTACCTCTCTTCAGTGATAAGATAATTCACTTCCAACGTATTCCGAAAGGCAATTCTTTTGCGTCTTCAAGAAATTTTCCACTGCCGGATACAGGTCTTTCTCGTGCGTTTTAAGTTCCTCTTTGGGCACTTAAGACAGAGCCTGATTTGTATAAAGTCTACATACACCCTTTAATATTTTGAAATATATCTTAAAAGTGAGAGGGAATGGGAGAAATAGAAGCGATATATGAGGAAGGGGTGTTGAGGATTGTAAAGCCCGCAAAGATAGAGTCTGATGTTGTGACTGTAAGAATATTGAACAGGGACGAGACGCTTACGGAAGAGGATATGAAAGACATCTTGAAAGCTATGGATGAAAGAGAGAAGGGGAATTATTACAAGTTAGAAGAAGTGTTTGAATGATTTACGAAGTTATCTTTTCCCAAAAGAGTTATAAGCAAATTTATTAGAATCTTTTGACGATAAGTTGAAAGGGAGAATAAAGAAGGCAGCTATTGAAATTGGGAATGATCCTTGGCATAAAGGAACAATAAAGGTGGAGGGGTATGAAAACGTGAGGATGAAACGAGTGGGAAAATATAGGTTGCTTTATGCTGTTGATAAGCATAGAAAGGAGGTTTTGGTGGTGAAAATAGAGATAAAAGGTGAGACTACGTATAGGTTGTAGAAGATAATTCACTACCAACGTATTCTGAAGGGCAATTCTTTTGTGTCTTCAAGAATTTTTCTACCAACAGATACAAGTCCTTTTCGTGCATCTTCTCCAAATATGGCATTTCCTTCTTTTTGTCTCCCTTTTTTGACTCTTCCACAGAGTCTCAAAGTCCCAATGCAATACGCAATCGCTGTTCTATTTCGTTCATCAAATCCCTGTCCATTTCCCCTAAAACGCGCAGCACAAGGGACTTATGGAGTAGCGCTAACTTGTGTGTTCTGAATACCGAGCGATATTTCAAACCCGTTTTCGGAAAGGAAGGGTGGTTTGGTTCGAGGACGAAATCAGTAGTGAGTAATTCCGCGTGCATTGAAGAGGAGATGAAAAGGCAGAGAAAGTCGTCTAATTTACGCATTAATTGGTCTGGCATAACCACTACCGCTGGACGGACTTTAATGCTGCTCAGGTCAGTAAACGGGTAGCGGACAAGAACAATACTACCTCGTCTTACGATTCGCTGGGCCATTTAACTCCATCACCATCTTCAATGGAATAGACATCTTCTTCCTTGCTATCCAGCCAGTCGAAACTCCCGGATTCCATGACAAGGTGCATGAGTTCTTGAGAGGGGATGTCATCGGTCAGAACGGAGAGATTGCGCAATTTCCGCCGTGTTATCACAAAAGCTACGAATGTCTCCACTTCTGCACGCTCCTGGGGTGTCATATTTTCAAGTAATTGCGATAGTTTTTTTGAGATAGGCATGATTTACCTCCGTGATATATACCTTCTAAAAATAGTTTATTCTTACACTATATAAAAATTTCGTTTATATCCTGTTTATCTATTCGGAATGGCTGTTCTTAACGCCACCCCACCATCCTCTCTTCCTCTTCCGTCAGCCCATACAAATCATAAACCAGCCGGTCAATCTGCGCATCAACAATTTTTATCTGTCGTTCGTAAAGCTCTTTATCGCGCTCCATCTTTGCAGCGTGGTGTTTCTCACTTTAAAAGTATCGGGCTCTTCCCCTTTTGCATTCCATTGTCTGTAAAGCAGATGTACAGTTAACGAGATTTAAGCCAATCTTCTCTTGTAATTCCAGCCCGTTTCAAGATTCGAGCGAGTAGATCAATGCTGATATCGCCTCGATGCGGATTTGGGATTGTCAGAACCAGATTATCTTTTATCATGTAGGGGTGCTTCCCACCTTGATAAGGTCTGTCGAAACCCAGTTTGCGAAGTCGCTTCACCAATTCGATCCAGGAAACGGGAGAGAGCTTTGATTTAGGCACTGACCTCCATCTTTGTCAATTCCTCTATTTTATACTCGCCTATTGGTGGGAGGGGCAACCCCTTTCTCAGCCTTATTATAATCCATCCATCAACAACCTCAGCCAGATTCTTACGGCATTCTTCCAGCGTTTTACCAGTCGCCCACACCCCTTCTAACTCTGGCACTTCGCCATAATACGGCTCTTCATCCTTTATAAGCTCATACTTCGCTTTTGACATCGCCGCTTCGATATATTCTGTAATCATCTTCTATCCTCCATTTACGTTGCGCATTAGTTTACTACATAGGTATATCAAGCTTTAAAAATATCGGACTTTTTACCTAACACTTTTTCTTTTTACAAAAAAGAAAACCTGTGCTAAAAGAAAAAATAAGAGAATGTTTTTGGTTAAGGTTTCTGTATTTTAGTTCCTTTTTTCCCCGCACATAAATAAATGAGCTTTTCACCTTGATTTGATTTTAAAACTCCAAACACATCTGCCCTGAGGCTCTTTTCGCCTCTCTTCAGCGATAAGATAATTCACATCCAACGTATTCTGAAAGACATTTCTTTTGTGTCTTCAAGAAATTTTCCACTGCAGGGGACAGGTCTTTTTCGTGCATTTTAATTATCACGCCTCCCAATGCATCTGTATATACTCATGCGTTTCTCTGCTATCCAAAAGTCTTGTTGTATTACCTGCTCTGATGTAGAATTCTTTTAGTCCATCACTACCTTTGAAAAACACCGGTTGTGGGGCTCTTTCGGTTGTTATTTTGCAGACGCTTTTTCCTTCTTTCTCTTCGAAATCAATATGGGCATATTTTGTGAATTCCGGGCCTAAATAACTAGACATTAAAGAAATAACTGCTTGCTGGAAACCATCTATGGTTCCTTTTTTAAGCGTCTTTAAATCACTTTCTATTCCATAAACCTGTCCATCATCCATTACCCCGATAAGTAATGTCCCACCTTCACTATTCATGAAACCCGCCACCGATTTTACTATAACCTTCTCAAGTCCTTTATTGACCTGTTCATTTCGAATATCCCACCGCAATGAAGATTTAAACTCTATCGTTAGCCTTTCGCCTGTATTAATGAAATCATCAAGTGTCATAGGGCGGGGTGCTTCGCTTTCCTGCAGCAGTTGATTCCTAAAGTCGTTAATTTTCTCTGCTATCAGCTCTCTCCTTTTCTTTAAAAAATCCTCATAGCGGTCAATTTCCCAGAGATTTTCATCCATGGGGATGAGTTGTTTCTCCAGAGCACCTGGAAATCTTTTCTCTATTTCCGGGAAATAGTCTTTTGGTATTCTGTTTGAAATCTCCTTGACATTCGTATCTGCTGTTAAGAATGCCCTGTTAGCGATTTCATTCATAATTTGTTTATGTATATTGTTTCTAGAGTCATAGCCACCTTCTTTGCGTAGCCGTGAAGTTGGAAAGATATGATGGCTCTGGATTGAGTATGGTCCGCTCTGTTTTGTATCCAATGGGATACCATTTAACCAGTCGGTTGCACCGTTGGATTTTACCAAGATGTAAAGCATTCGGTAAAGTGGGTGCTGAATAATGCGACCCTCGAGGTCACTGGGTTTAACCTCTATTCTGCCTCTCTGGTCAATAATAGCGTCGATCAACTCTTTCCAGGGTTCTGAATTTTTATCCACGATGGAAACATCGGAGTCTAATCGTTGATCGGTCTGCCCTGTATATCGCCCCCATATATGGGCCGCATAGAGCCAGCGGATGGCATTCTTAAGC
This sequence comes from Methanosarcinales archaeon, assembly GCA_030611585.1. Lineage (GTDB taxonomy): Archaea > Halobacteriota > Syntropharchaeia > Alkanophagales > Methanospirareceae > JACGMN01. The sequence goes on from JAUWPM010000006.1 coordinate 30,858, forward strand.
GATTTCTCATTTGGGAACCTGTCACCATTTCTGGACAAATACACAACCAATGGGAAAAGGGTATTTGTTGAATTTAAATCCTCTGTTGAATCAATAAACGCATGCTTTGGTAGGATGGCAATGAGATAACTGAGAATCTTTTCGAGCTTCGCCCATCCATCTTTTAATTCACTCGCAGGTGTTTTGTGGATGGTCTCGAAGAGCCCTCTACCCTTTACAATTCCTACGAGACATCTTACCAGAAATCCAAGATCAAAGTAAAAATGCGTTCCTTCGAGTTCTTTTATTTTCGCTTTAATTACCCGCCTTGCATGGGGCCATTTCCCCGTTATATGTGTGAGTGCGAGTTCGGCATCGGTGAGTTTTGTGCCCAAACTGTTAACGCGATCAAAAACATCTATCGCATCGTCAATAGATGCATCTGGTGGCACGTATTGTACTGGATATCCCCTCTCTAATATATTTTTCAGCTTAGTAAGGTTGTCGTTGTATTGCTGGGCAAGTCCGAGAGGATTCCCACCTTCGGGCGATCCTTGCTTTGCAATCTCGAAGACATTGATCGGATTATCTGGGTTGAAGCAATTTATAACTTCCACCCATAGAGGGTTATTTGCCATCAAGAGGGGTTGGAAGTACAGAAATTCACCCGTTTCAAGATTGAAATAGAGGTGCCTTGGATCGTGTTTAATGTCCCTTTCTACATAATACGGTGGGATTTCATTTTGAGTGAAAAGATAGAGGGTTGTTAGCCTTTGCTGACCGTCAAGAATTACCGCCTTTGACCCTAACTTCTCCCGATCCACCGCGAGATTCTTTATTTCTGGAGGTTTTTCTGTTTTCCAGAAAAGAAGGCTACCAGTAGGATATTTGCGAACAAGCGAGACCATCAACTGCTTTGACTGTTCAAGCGTCCAGACAAATTCCCTTTGAAACTCTGGAAGAACGATGTCCTTCTTTTTTATGTCCGCCATTAATTCACCAATACTATTCATTTTGTTTTTCCTCCTCGCATGAATCCATGTTTGACATTAAGTATATTAAAACTTTTCTGACACAGGATTCTCTGGTAGGGCGTCCCGCACTACAAATTTCACTTCGTAGTACTTCAACTGGATATTGTGGTTAACAGAAACCGCATAATCAAGCCATTCGTCAAACTCGTTCACAATTATAATCCCTCTGACGTTCTCACCGTTCTTTGCTAAATTCCGGTTAATCCAGCCCATGTATCGTTGAATCTGACCCACTACTTTATCGCTCTCTTTTCCCTTCTTTGTTTCAATCACGACAAAATCCCGGTTCTTATCAGTGCACAGAAGGTCTATGCGTCCAGCACTCTTTGTATCGTATTCCTTTTCCTTCAGTTCAAGACCCTTTTCTATCTGCGATGGATCGCTTGCCAGATAGTTTATCAAATCTTTTTCCAAACTCACCGAATAGGGTGGAATCTCTATATTCTCATCTTCTTCATCAAACTCCTCTGCTAACCCGTAATAACCTTTTTCAAGTCCTTCTGTGGATAAAACACCTTCTTTTTTGAGTTTGCTTAGAAGCGAAGTAAGTCCTGGTGGCGTTCTGCGTCCCTTTTTGACATGTTCGGGTTGGCTGCTCCTTACAAATTCGATAATCCCATCTCTGTGGGCTGTGTGCTCTTTCTTTTCGTTTCTCAGATAGTACACAATCAAATCTCTTACACGCATTTTTTCTAAATCAACCATTTTCATCTTCTACCTCCTTTTTTCTCCTTTTCCCCATTGACGCTGTGAAACACACTTCAAATCTCATCAACATTTCTTAATACTTCTTCGATTAGTTCATCGTCCAAATAGTAACCAGCCTCTAATAGCTCATCTATACATTCCTTAACACTTCTTATGATGCCTTTCTTTTTGGCTTCGACAAACAAACCAATTGTACCTCTGATTTCAAGTCCAAGTTTCCTTGCAGCATTTCTGCCCCTTTTTTCGTCAATTAATATTCGAGCACTTGAGTGCAGTGCCAGAGCAATTGCCTCCGCCTCTCCTTCATCAACCACGAGCATGAGTGCCTTCACCAATTCGGTGTTCTTCACTTCAGTAGCATTAATCCAGGGATTATCACTGAATATAATAGTCCCTTCTGGTTTTCTCCGTAACTCTCTCGCGACAGCTTCCGGAACCAAAACTTCTTCATGCACCTCTTTAAGGATAAAAAGTAACCTCGCTTTAAACAACACCACCAAGGGACCGGTATCAGAAACGATCATATTTTGTCAAGTTCCTCTCGTAAATCCTCCACGGTGATATTTGTGTAGCTGACCTTCCTTTTTCCTAACTCGTAGAGGAAATCCCAGAGTGTTAACTGTGCAGTATCCGCAGCTTGTTTCAATGTCAGCTTCCCCTCTCTGTAAAGCTCCGCAGCTAAAGCTATCCTCGCTTCGTCTTCATTAACATCTCCAACCAATGGAACTTCCAGTATTTTTACCGCCATGTCTATCTATAAATCTATTCTTCCTTTGAATATAAAAACTTTTCTATCCTATTTTTGCTATTCGGCACTACTAATCTTAGCGTGCTTCCACCACCTTCACCTCCTCCTCCGTCAGCCCATACAAATCATAAACCAACCTGTCAATCTGCGCATCAACAATCTTTATCTGCCGTTCGTAAAGCTCTTTATCCCGCTCCATTCTCACCTCGTGGTATTTCTTCTGCAGTTCGAGCATGTTCTCAACCAAAGAAACGAGTTTATCGTGCAGGGCTTTTGAAATGCCTGTTGACTATCTTCACTATTTATTCCTTATCCTCTTCTTTCACAGCACTTGCAATCCCAATCGCTATAGTCCCAGCCTCTTTACCACCCGGTTTGACTTCTAAAGGCTTAACTCGATCTGTATCTTTTTCTTTATCTTCCTCCGACATATTATCACCCACCTATTATACTTTTAGCAACCAATATTATAAATATAATATCTGCGATGATAAAAGAGTAGAGAGCAATAGTAAACCACCGCATCCGATTTTTATATTTATTTAAATTGTATTCATAAGCTTCTTTAAAGTGATATAGAAAATCTTCAAAAAGCGTTTGTTCATGCATCCTTAACAATTCATCGAATCTCTCTTGTTTAAATATATCTAAGTCCTTATACTCTGTCGGAATAGAGAGAGGGATAGTTATAACTAACGAAATGACTGAGAAAAGGAGAAAAAGATATAATAAAATCCAATCTACATTTGAAAACTGTAACCCCACTTGGCGCAAAAACAATACCAGTGTTAAAATAATTGAAAGAGTAGCTAAAATAACGCCTACAAGTGTCATGTTTCGGGCATTAAGGTTAGAAATGTTGTTCTCCACTCTTTCAAAAACTTCGGCCCCTCTGTCGATAAGAATGTTGTATCGGTTTCTATCTTCTTCTTCCATTTTTATCTGTTTAAAATTCTTCAGTTACGCCTCATTAAGATTTCGTTTAAAAGATATGCTGATTAATTAGAATATATATGATACCTTCCTCATTTAAAAAGCTGCCTCCACCACCTTCACCTCCTCCTCCGTCAGCCCATACAAATCATAAACCATCTGGTCAATCTGCGCATCAACAATTTTTATCTGCCGTTCGTAAAGCTCTTTATCCCTGTCCATTCTCGCCTCGTGGTATTTCTTCTGCAGTTCGAGCATGTTGTCCACCAGAGCTACAAGTTTATCGTGCTGCGCTTTTTCGGTAGGGTTTGAGAAATCAATGGTGCGGATCGGGAGCTTTTTAAGATTCACTACTTTTACTTCCGCAAAAACGCGACCTTTCTCTGGGATTAGACCCTGATACCACCAAGAAATGAGTTTTGAATTCAGTAAACCCAGAAGATAAGGGTACGATAGTCTATTGTCATTTATGCGTAAGTTATGTACATTTTTAAGGGACAAATATTGGTTGGTATCTATATTGGCAATAATCGAATCAGCAGTCTGTCGGATAACAATTTTGACTGGATCACCAAAAGGTGCTTTGTATCGAGGTTCGGCAAGCCAATCGCCGTAGCTTATCCAACGCTCCTTTTGCAATTGCCAAGTGTATCGGTGAAAATCACGTCCCATAATGTATTGACGATAAGTTATATCCTTCTTGAGGTCAGCATCAAATACCCGGTTCTTCGCTGTATGTTGACTCTGTGGCGGCTTACCCTTACCTCTCCGGTAGGGCGTAAGACCACAAATTATAGTGGATAAATCTCCAAGACGTGGGTGTTCATCAGATATCCTTTTAAAAAGGGCTTGTGCAGAGCCGTACTTAGATTGGCACAGATTTGATTCCTTCTGAGCGAGTATTTGGTCCTGCGAAAGAATTTCCACACATCCTTCGAATGAACTGGGTTTGTCGGATACTTCTTTGAATTGCATTTGTGCATTTGTTGATTTTTCATTTACAACTATTTCTATGCAAGTTTCGACGGTAACTTTTTCAAAAACAGGACTTCGGAATAGCACTATTTGGTCAACGATAATGTCTGAGAGAAGGAATTTTCTCAGATCAACATATGACGGCATATAGAGCCATGTTGAAGGCAAAATAAAACCTTGCCGGCCACCTATCCGAATGATGTTTAAAGCTTTAATGAGGAAGAGCACAAAGGAATCTGTAATTGGAACAGGCACTCGATATTTATGTGAGAGAAAGTGACGAACATCATGAGAAAACTCAGCTCCGTAAGGCGGATTCCCAATCACTACATCAAACCCCCCTCGTTTCATAATCCCCCCAAACCCCTTCTCCTTGTCCTCCCAATCGAACACATTAACCCGCCTCATCTCCGCCTCGTCAAACAGAGCCACCTGCCCCGTACCGTAATAATCCGACCCAATCAACGAGTTCCCGCACTTAATATTATCCCCAAGATTCGGCAGCACGCCCTCCAGCCCCAACTTCATCTGCTGGTCAACGCTCTCCATACTCTCGTGCTCCAGCACCTTCAGCAGCAAACTCAATTTCGTTACTTCCACCGCCTGCGGGTCAATATCAACGCCAAACACATTATTCAGCAGGATCCGCTTCTTCTCCCCGGTAGTCAAATACCATTCGTTCTCGCGAACCTGAAAGACTGCCTCCTTATGTCTCTTCGGCTCGTTACTCACGTACCAATCCAAATGATACCGCAGCAAATACGTGTACGCGCCAATAAGAAAGCTTCCGGAACCACATGCCGGATCCAGAATTTTAATCTCCTCAATCTCCTCCGGCGTCTTCCCCTTCCCCGCAACTAAAACTAATTTACCCACCGTGTTCTTGACGATATAATCCACGATATATTGCGGCGTGTAATACACGCCACCCGCCTTTTTAACTTCCGGCTTTGTCTCCACCTTCGCCTGATGCCCCGCCGTCAGCCGAATGACCTTACCTAAAAACTGCTCGTACACGTTCCCTAAAATCTCAACGCCAAGAACTGAAAACTCATAAGGCGACTTCGGGTAATACAAACTCTGGATGATCGTTTTCAAGATTTTGTCATCAATTCTCAACGTTCCCGTTATCTGATCCACACCAAAATCGAATATCCCGCTGTCGTATTTCGATTCCGCAAGTTTAAAATGGTTCACCAAATGCGTGTAAACCTCTCCGCCGGATTCTGATTTCGTCTGCAACTGCCCGTACGGTTCGATTCCACGGTCTTCACAAATCCGCAGGAAAATTATTCTATCAATGATTTTCTGCACTGCATAGTTCAACTCGTAAATACTCACATCAGGATTCCTTAGCGCGATATTCTTCGCCAGCAGTTCACGCCAGCTCTCTATCTCTTTTAGAAATTCGCTATCCACTTCCGCAGTGCCCTTCTTGCCCTTGGTTGATTCCGCGTACCGATCAAAGCTGCCTTTGAGCACCGCTTCCTTTGAAAAGACATCGTATATCTCATCAAACTTATCGAGATATTCTTCAAACGTGTAGTACGCAATTCTACCCACACTGGATTTATCTTTTTGATTGGGCTTGATTCGGCAGTCGAAAACCGAGAACTCCTCGAAATCCGTTACTACGGACAACGGCAGTTTCGCACTCCACGCATACCGTCTCAACTGATATGAAGGGCTGACGTCCTCTTTTATGTTCACCGCCGGTTTCTTCGCCTCGACAAAGAACTTACTCTGACCGCCAATTCTGAAACTGTAATCCGGTGCTGGTGTCGAACGCCCGACTTTTATCGTATCCTCGTGAACGACCTCTTTGTACTGCTCTGCATAGCCCTGTCTATTGCTCACGTCCCAGCCCAGCGCTTCAAAGAACGGGTTAATGAATTCTTGTCTTGTCTGCGTCTCGTTATACGTTGGCCGTTTGTAAACGTCAATATTGTACCGGAACAGCTCAACGAGTTTTCTCACCTCTTGTTTTGCCTGTTCTTTTGTGTACGTCATTTATCCTGTGTTCTTTAGTTTATAGTCATTCAAAAGTATTAACCACCCGATTACACATCACGGGCTCCGCCCGTGCCCCCGAAAACCCTGGAAGGGTTTATTCCACGAGAAAATATGAAGATGTAAGATATAAAATGCAAATCTAACCAGTTTCCTGTGTGTAATATCATCTTCTTGTGTTAATTATGGGGCTCCGCCCCATCACGGGCTCTGCCCGTGCCCCCGCAAGCCCAGGAGGGGCTTACCCGCAAGCCCAGAAGGGGCTTATGTGGAGTCTCGTGGTTCATTATTTGCAATTTGTTACTGGAATGACTATAATTCCTATAATCATCCGTCAACTTTAAAACTTTCGCTACAAATTAACCCGAGTTTATTGCGCCAAAAAATCCGCGTAAATCAGTGTAAATCTGTGTCTTAAATAGCAAGTAGTTATACTTTATGTGCAATTGAAAAAGTAAATTTTTGCATACCGCAAATGACCAAAACAAACGACTCATATTTCCCTTTCGCGGCGATAAGAGGAGGGCAGCGGGAGTTTATGGAAGACGTACAGGATTCGGTAGAGTCCGAAAAGATCCTTATTGCTCATGCGCCGACCGGGATAGGGAAAACCGTTGCTGCGCTCGTTCCCGCCCTGCGCTACGCGCTGGAAAATGAAAAGACGGTCTTCTTCCTCACTTCCAAACGCAGTCAGCACAAAATAGCCATTGACACGCTCAGATTGATAAAGCAGCATGCCAACCTCAATCTCGTCGCGGTTGACATCACCTCGAAGCAATCCATGTGCCCACGTGCGACCTCTGTCTATCGCGAGTACTATTCGCTATTCAACGAGTTTTGCAAGTCCGAGCAGAAGAATAAACGATGCCGGTACTTCCTGAAGAACGATGAAGACGCACTGCGGCGGATACGGGATGAGGTACTGCACGTAGAGGAGTTATGCAACTGGTGCACGGGTAGAGGCGTATGCCCGTATAAAGCGGCATCGGAGGTGGCTGCACGTGCTGACGTGGTCGTGTGCGACTACAATTATCTCTTCTCCCCGGACATCGCAGAAATGGTATTAGAGAAGATAAAAGCGGGTTTGGACGACCTAATTGTAATCGTTGACGAAGCGCATAACCTGCCGGACCGCATACGGAACAATCTCAGCAACACTTTGCGCATGAGCGCGGTAACCAGTGCGGCGCGGGAGATCCGGTACATTGACCGCGAGATGTACGGCAATCTCATGGAATTGGAGAAGATCTTCACGAAATTGGTAATGAAGGCGAGTAAAACCAAAGCGATGGAGATACCCGTGGAGCGTAATTTTCTGTTCGAAGAGATGGAGCGGGTATTGAGGCGGAGAATCGAAGCAATAAGTTACGATGAGTTCGTAGACACGCTTCAACGCATTGCCGAAGATTTCGGGATCGGGACTGGGACTGACGGAGCGGCTACAACCTCCAAAATCGCAAATGACGTGCTCTCGTCAGAAGAGAAACGACTACTAAAAACGTTGAAAAAGAGCCGCGATAGCTCTACGAGAACTACGAGAAGCCCAAACCCAAGATATAACAAGGAGCGAGAGGCGGCGCAACGGAATATCATAAACGTGGCGGAGTTCTTAGACGGGTGGCGAACACGGGAGAAATGCGTAAGGATATTTTCGCTTACGCAGCGTGAGAATCCCACGCTTTACTTCAAGCTGCTCGACCCTTCGGTAATAAGCGCGCCGATATTCGCTCAGGTGCATTCGACCATCCTGATGAGCGGCACGCTATGCCCCACGGAGATGTATGCCGACGTGCTCGGCGCCACTTCTGATCGAATCAAAGGCAAAGAGATACTTATGCGGGAGTACAAGTCGCCGTTTCCAGCGGAGAACCGGCAGATTGTGGTTACAGAAAAGCTCACAACGAAATATACGGAACGAGGCGAAGAGATGTACCGGAAGGTAGCGGAGAAGATTGGTGAAGTGGCGAAATACGTAAAAGGCGGCATGGCGGTATTCTTCCCGTCTTACGCGCTTCTAAACGACGTCGCCGCGTATTTGCCCGAAGACGTGAGTAGACGGGCGATGGTAGAGCGGCGAGCAATGAATAAAGCAGAGAAGAACGGGCTTTACGAGCTGTTACGGGATACTAATGATGGGATATTGCTTGCCGTGCAGGGCGGGTCGTTCTCCGAAGGCGTGGATTACGAATCTAACACGCTAAAAGCAATTATCGTCGTTGGAGTGCCGTTGAGCCCGCCAACGCTGGAAGTGAAACTGATAGAAGGCTATTACACGGGTAAATACGGCGCGGAGAAGGGACGGCTGTATGGTTATCTCTACCCTGCGGTTACAAAGGTGCTGCAAGCGGCGGGTCGCGGTATAAGGAGCGAGCAAGACCGATGCATCATCGTTCTGATGGATTACCGGTTCGCCCAGTTTCCATATAAAAACTGTCTCCCGTCGGATTACAATCTCACTCTTACCGATCGAGCGGAAGTGCTGTGTAGAAAATTCTTTTTGGATTGAAACTACAAATCCCCCTCTATTCCTTCGAGTTCCTCACCAAATTCCTCTTCTACTTCTTTCTCAAGATCCGCGCTCGCACTGGCGCCTAAAGCCTCATTTAACAACTCCACTACGGAATCCCGCATTGCAAACGCCTTTTCTTTATCGTAAGGGAAATTAAAACGCTTTCGCCCGAAGTTGCTATCCAGTATCTTCTCGCCTTCCATCTTTCGCACCCAGTGCTGCTCGATAGAGATAAACTTGCCATATTGCCCCTCTTTGACAAAGCCCCTCCATACGAACCTCGGGCTGCCATCATCATTCTTCAAAATCACCCGATACCCAACATCTTTTAACGTCTTTATACTCGGTCTTATTTCGCTCATGATTTTCTTCCACCTACTCCTGTTATTATATTATTTAGATTTTCTGTCGGTATATAAATTATGCGGTGCTGATTTTACTTTTTTTCTTTGCTTTCTTTTTGTTGCCTCCGCTTTTCACACTGCGTTTCCCGTATTTCTTCTTCTCTTTCTGCTCCACGTACCATTTCAATATTCCCGCATTCAGCAGCCAGGTGTTCAGCAAATCCATAACGAGACCGAACAAAAGCACAACTGATATATCCCTCAGTATGGGGATGGGCGCGAAATGCGAGGAGAATAAATGGATAGAAGAGGAAACGATAAACATTGCGAATATCGCGATGAACGTAGTGAAAGTCATCGTTATACCAGTCTTCATTGCGTTTCTTACCTTCTCGTTTACCTCGCCCTTTTTATGGAGCAGATTCCTCGTCAATAAAATGTCCGAATCCACGGAGTAACCTATTAGCATAAGCAACGCCGCTACCGTGCCAAGCGATAATTCCATCCCTATTATATCCATGCAGGCAACTGCAATTACGATGTCAGAAAAAGCGGATAGGACCACCGCAAAAGAAGGGACAAGAGTTCGGAATACGACGAAAACCACTATTGCCATCAGCGTAAAAGCGATTAGCAATGCACGCACTGCCTGCTTTTGCGATTCCATACCATACAATGGACTTATGTCCTTCAGCTCGTACGATCCGTATTCCTCTTTTAGCATAGCTATCAATTCATCTTTTTGCGATTCGCTCATTGGTCCGAATTCTATACTCTTCTCCAGCCCTCCACTGGTACCTCCATCCCTTATAGCGGCAACGGGATAAGCGGCGAATTTTGCAGTGAGCGCCTCTTTCGGCTCGTCGGTTGTTATCTTTGTCACTGTACCGCCCTTGAAGTCTATTCCTAAACGAACCGGTGAGTCTACGGTTACTTGCGTGTACGCGAGTACAGCGAAAGCGATGAGCAGGATGATTAACGGTACCGCAATCAATTTTTTCACTGGATATTTCGTGACGTCTATTTTTTCAAATAAGCGGTCTATATCTGTCATGTATGTCCCTTCACCTTTTATCATATCCCGATCTAAGATAAAAGTCTTTCTTCGGTCGAGCGATATTTTATAAAGAAAAGTTGTAAGAACAGTTTGATGAAGAGGTTTGAAATTGGGATAACGGACGCGAAAGATGAAGAGCTGACTCGTATAAGTGCAGGTATGGGTCTTTCGCTGAGTTTAGAAGAGATGAGCAGGCTAAAGCGTTATTTCATTGCGAAGAGCCGAGAGCCCACGGACGTCGAACTCCAGAGTATTGCACAAGCGTGGTCGGAGCACTGCTGTTACAAGAGTTCGAAAACGATACTCCAGAAATTCATTTTTGGGATAGAAGCGCCGCAGAATATGTTGGTGATAAAAGAAGATGCGGGCGTCCTGGAATTTGATAAGGATCATGCGTACGTTTTCGCTTTCGAGAGCCATAACCATCCTTCAGCAATAGAGCCTTACGGGGGTGCCGCAACGGGAATCGGGGGGATCGTGCGGGACGTAGTCTGCATGGGCGCGCAGCCAATTGCGTTGATTGACCCTTTATTCTTCGGTCCGCTGGATTATGCGTACGACAAACTGCCCGCAGAAGTGAAGCATCCGCGGTTTTTGTTTAATGGCGTTGTTGCGGGGATAAGCGACTACGGGAATCGTATCGGCATTCCAACGTGTGCGGGCATGGTCTATTTCGATGAAGGCTATGTGGGCAACTGCGTGGTGAACGTCGGGTGTGTGGGTATAATGAAGAAGGCTGATTTGAGCAGAAGCATGGCGAAGCAGGGTGAAGTGCTTGTTCTGGTTGGCGGTAAGACCGGGAGAGACGGTATACACGGCGTTACCTTTGCTTCGGTGGAGTTAACCGGAGAGGAGGAATACAGAAGTGCAGTTCAATTAGGGGATCCGATAACGAAGGAGCCACTCGTGCATGCGATACTCGAGGCGAATGATAAGAGATTGATAAGCGGGATGAAGGATCTTGGCGGCGGTGGCTTATCCTGTGCGGTGAGCGAGATGTGCCATGCAGGTGGATGCGGTGCCGAAATCCATTTAGAGCGAGTGAAGTTGAAGGAAGAGGGTCTGAAGGCATGGGAGATCTGGGTTTCGGAATCGCAGGAACGGTTCTTAATCGCGGTGAAACCCGATAACGTAGACGAGTTTCTGGAACTATTCGATAAATGGGATGTAGACGCCGTGGCTATCGGTCAAACACAAACTTTTAAGAAAAGTTTGATCAAAAACGTTTCGCAGATAACGATTTTTTACGATGACGAGAAGATATTTGAGCTGGAGACGGATTTTCTGGTCTCCTGTTCGCTTTATACGCGCCCGATGGAGGTGAAGACGAAGGAGCATGAAGAACACGTGGCGATAGAAGAGCCCGCGGACTACACCGAAACATTAAAGCAATTGCTTGCAGCACCGAATATCGCATCCCGGGAATCCGTTATACGGCGGTACGACCACGAAGTGCGGGCTTCTACGGTAATAAAGCCGTTGCAAGGGCTAATCGGAAAAGAGACGCACGGCGATGCCGCAGTGATAAAGCCGTTAGAGGACTCTTATAAGGGACTTGCGATTACTTCTGACGTGAATCCGGCCTTTTGCAAACTAAACCCGTTTTGGGGCGCGGCAAGTGCAATAGACGAAGTATGCAGGAATTTGACCGCGGTAGGTGCAGTTCCTCATGCGTTTGCCGACTGCCTGAACTTTGGCAATCCCGAGAAGCCGGACCGGATGGGCGAATTCTACGAATGCTGTCGTGGTCTCGGCTACGTGGCTTCCTCGCTTGGAGTACCGTTTGTTAGCGGGAACGTGAGTTTTTATAATGAATCCGCAGCACTGAAAGAATCCATTCCGCCTACGCCCACCATTCTGGGCATCGGGCTATGCGAAGACGTGCGAGAATGCGTTACGGTGGACGTGAAGGAAGCTGGTAATCCGTTGTATGTGATAGGGGAAACGAGAGCGGAGTTAGGTGGAAGCGAATATTACCGGTTACGACACGTAGACGGGGGCATCGTGCCGAGGACTGATCCAGCGGTGCTGAGCAGGAGTATGGGATCGTTACGGGAGGCGATGAAGATAGGTTTAATAGCAAGTTGTAATGACGTTTCCGAAGGTGGTCTTGCGGTTGCAATATGTGAGATGCTAATAGGTGGGGATATTGGCGCTTCCATTGATGTTGCAAGCGTGAATCCTAAACTGAGAAGCGATTATAAGTTGTTTTCCGAATCTAACACGAGATGGATGGTGGAGGTGTGTAGAAGCGAAGCAGCAGAAAAGTTTGAGGAGCTGATGAATACGCGCGGGGTTTGTATACGTAACATCGGTGTGACGGTGGAAGAGCAGAGGGTGGGTATAAGAGATAGTAATAAAGAGTTGGTTGATATTTCGTTGGAAGAAGTGAGAGGGGCGTGGTTAGGAAGGATTGGGTGATTGTTCAAACCTTTTAAAAAGGGGCAATCCAAAAATCACACCTTTAGAAAAGGTGTGTACCAAAACTCAGGTGCGAGAGTTGGTAAGGAGGGTCTGGCTCCTTACTGAGTCTGCCCCCTTATATTGGTT
>JAUWPM010000030.1 GCA_030611585.1 Methanosarcinales archaeon
TTTCTTTTTGTGAAAAAGAAAAAGTGTTGTGTAATCTTGTGGTTAGCCGAGAAAACCAAAATTCTTGACACAGATTAACGCTCGTGGGCTCTGCCCACGTCCCGAAAACCCTGAAAGGGTTTAATTAACACAGATGATAAATCAACAATGTTCGACCTAAATAAATCCGCGTAAATCAGTGTAAATCTGTGTCTTAAAGAGAATTACGGCAGTTATACTTTATATACAATAAAAAACGGGAAAGATACAAAATGATAATTAACGCGGATTTGCATATCCATTCGCATTATTCGGCTGCGACTTCTCCCCGTATGGATTTACCTACACTATCTACGGAAGCTTCAAAAAAAGGGATACAGCTCCTTGGCACGGGTGATTGTTTACATCCGGGATGGTTACAGGGAATACGGGAGCTGGAAGAGAGAGATGGCATTTTTTATTTCCACCCTGAAGGCAAGGGGAAAAATACACACACTAATTTCGTGCTTACCGTAGAGGTGGAGGATACGCGGCGGGTGCACCATCTGCTCATCGTGCCTTCGATCTCGAAAGCAGAGGAGTTATACGAGTCGTTTAGAGCGTATTCGAGGGATATTGATTCTGATGGCAGACCTTCGCTGAGACTGAGTGGAGCGGAGATAGCGGAGCGTGCAAGGGATGCAGAAGCCCTTATAGGGCCCTGTCATGCGTTCACGCCCTGGACTGCTTTGTACGCATATCATAATTCGCTGAAGGAGTGCTACGGCGATATGGTGGGCTATGTTTCCTTTGTAGAGTTGGGATTGAGTGCAGATTCGTCGTATGCAGATCGAATAGGAGAATTGCGTGATCTCACGTTCTTGACGAACTCGGATGCGCATTCCCCGTACCCAATCCGGCTGGCGCGGGAGTTTAACCGGTTTCACGTGGAGGACGTAAGCTTTGACGAGTTGAAAGCGGCGATAAAGCGAGAGCGAGGTAGGAAGCCCGTGCTTAATGTCGGATTCCCGCCACAGGAGGGGAAGTACAACGAAAGTGCGTGTATCAGGTGCTATAAACATTATTCGCTTAACGAAGCGATTGCGAGCGGATGGAGATGTGGCTGCGGCGGTCTGATAAAGAAAGGCGTGCGGGACAGGGTAAACGAGCTTGCGGATTGCGATGGTGCACATCCAGAGCATCGTCCTCCTTATTTGCACTTGATACCGTTGGCTGAAGTAATAGGGTTAGCAGTGCATAAATCACCGGGTTCAAAAACGGTACAAAAACTCTGGGAAGCGCTATTAGCTGAATTTGGCTCTGAGGTTACCGTCTTGATAGACGCTTCGATGGATTCTATTAAAGGTGCTCATTTTGAGTTCAATTCGGATGACCGTATTCAGGTGTTAGAAGCGATAAGAGCATTTAGAGATGGGAAAATATCCGTAAAGCCCGGCGGTGGTGGCAAGTACGGAGTTATCGAGCTAAAAACAGGTGCAAGTGAGGAAGGGCAAGAAAGAGAAGGAAAGAAGCAGCTTTCTTTGATTGATTTTTAATTTGATAAAACTATAATAACCTGATGCACTAAATTTTAAATAGCAGTGCGTGTAAAGTAGATACTGTTGGGCCGGTAGCTCAGAAAGGTAGAGCAGCAGGCTCTTAACCTGCCCGTCGGGGGTTCAAATCCCTCCCGGCTCGTTGATCGGACGGAACGAATGGACTGAACGATGAAAAAGAATTATTACGATCTCATTATAGTGGGTGCAGGCCCTGCGGGCTTATTTGCTGCGCATGAATTAAAGGTGAAATCGGCAGGACGCGAGGGGCAGACGAAAAATGTTTTGGTTATCGAGAAGGGCAATGACGTAGAGGAGAGACATTGCTTTGTAGAAGAGGTTGGTTATTGTCAGCACTGTAAGGAATGTAATATAATGTGTGGCGTGGGCGGTGCCGGGACATTCTCCGATGGTACGCTCAATCTCAGGCCTGATGTAGGTGGCGACCTTACGGAATTCTGCGACCCTAAAACCGCATGGCAGCTCGTTGAGGAAGTTGATCGCGTGTTTCTTGAACACGGCATGCCGGACGAGCTGTATAGCGGCACTGAGGAGGATATAGAGGATTTGAAGCGACGAGCGGCTTCGGTTGGTGCCAGTTTCATAGAAATCAATCAGAGGCACATTGGGTCAGATAAAACGAAAGCGGTGATAAAAGCGTTTAAAGATGATTTGGTGGCGCACGGCGTTGAATTTATGCTCAATACGAGTGTCGTTGACCTGCTTATAGAGGAGGAAGGAGCGGGGAAGAAAAGAGCAAAAGTATGCCGGGGGGTGATAACCGATAACGGCGATACGATAAAATGCGGATGCACCCTATTAGCGCCGGGGAGAGTGGGTGCAACCTGGGTAGACGAGTTCATCAAGAGGCATGGGCTCGACGCAGAATATGCGGACATAGACGTTGGCGTACGGGTGGAGGTGCCGGCGATAACCATGAATCCCGTGACGAAAATAAATCGCGACCCGAAGTTTCATATCCGAACAAAGCGCTATGATGATTTTACACGGACATTCTGTACCAATGAGCACGGATTTGTCGTTAAGGAAGAGTACGATGATTTTATCGGTGTAAACGGGCATTCAATGAAGACCAAGAAGTCGAAGAACACTAATTTCGCGTTCCTCGTGCGCGTGGGACTGACAAAACCGGTTGAAAATACCACCCGGTACGGACGGTCAATAGCCAAGTTGGCGACTACAATAGGCGGAGGCAAGCCGATAATACAGCGAATGGGCGATCTGAGACGAGGTAGAAGGTCGTCATGGGAGAGTATAAAGCGGAATTTAGTTAAGAATACGCTGGCGGATGTTACTCCGGGCGATATTTCCATGGCTCTGCCGCATCGGATCATGATGGACATCATAGAGGGGTTGGAGAAACTGAATGAGATTATACCCGGTGTTGCTTCGGATTCAACGCTGCTCTACGCGCCGGAGATAAAGTTCTATGCAATGCGGGCAAAAGTGGACATGAATATGGAGACAACAGTGAAGAATCTTTTTGCCGCGGGGGACGGTACGGGACTATCACGCGACATTGTTAATGCAGCAGCCACGGGCATACTCGCGGCGAGAGGCATGCTGAAGACGTGCGGATGAATGAATGAGTGCAAGTTATTCGGTTGAGCTGTGGTACCAGCCCATGATCTCAGGCGGAAGTGTAAAGCCGTACTTCTTCAATTTCGAGACCAGCAATAGCGGCAGTGGACTGAGAAGGAACGCAGCCTGGAGATAAAATTGGCTGGCGGGACTCTCGATGACAATGCTGTCGGTTGCTTCAGAAAGGGGCGATTTGTTTCCCACAATTGAAAAAGTATCCGCTCCTGATGCCGCGTACTCTCTTCTCCACGCGAGAAGGGGCTTGTCTTCTCCACTCCAGGATACTAATAGAAGACTGTCTCCGTGTCGGGGCTTGGGCGCTAATTCACCGGATAAATATGCTTGATCTCCCATTGCTCTTTTCACGTGTTGTAACCTGATCACCGTCATTTCTGCCACATTCTTCGCCGGTCCCCGTCCCCCAAGGGTCGCATGGCTTCGAGTGCTCATCTTTTCCACTGCACTCTGGTAGACCGCGGAATCAACGTAACGGTCAATTGTTCTCCCTGCCGTTTCCATCTCTTTGTTCATCTCTTTTATCACCCACTGATGATCTCTGTCTTCATTTATCGCTTCTTTGATCTTTTGGAATAGCACCAAACTTCCCAGCTCATAAACGTCGTTCATTATTCCTTGTTTGATAACCCAATCTGTAGTTTTAGCTTTGTATTTAGGGCCGCCGAGTTTGAGCATCGTCCCGTACTTTTTACCGATTCTGCCAATCGAGGAGTACGATCTGGAAGTAACGACGTCAATGGAAAACTGCTTATCGTGGTCTCTCTTGTTGATATAACCCGCCAGCTCTTTTGCGGTTTCTTTTGGCGTGGTGGTTTTCCCGCTGCTCGAATTGATAACTAAGGCGATTTTATCGTATCGCTTCTTGAGTACCGGTACCGCTTCCAGCAGGTTCCGCCCCGGGAAATCGAGGTCTTCTACTAATTTCACTTCTCTCTTTATCTGCCCGATTCCTATGTGAAGAGCAGCTTTAGACCGTCCCTCGGCTGCGAGAATTAGGCACTCTGCTCCCCTCAAATTATCGAGCAGGCTCCGGACCTCTTCTTCGCTGATGCTTTGCACGTTCTCCGCCGTCTCATTTATGTACGGGAATTTACAGATTTCCTCCATTCTTCCAACCTCCGCTTGTAATTAAATTAAATTACAATTTAACAAACGTGATGAGTAAAGGATATAATAGGTAGGAAGCTAAATAAAAGCCGATGAAACTAATTACCGTTGGGTTCTTGATTGTGCTCATAGGAATGCTGGTTATCCTCGCAGGGGTGTTCAGCACGGCGTATCAGTCCTGGAAGACGGGAGGCGTGGGAACGGGAGAGTCAGAAGCAGGCGTGCGAGGCGGTGGCGTCATTATGATCGGGCCGATACCCATTATATTTGGTACTGACGTTGGCACGTTGAAAGTAGTAATGATTTTAGCGATAGTGTTGATGATACTGGCGGTTATTCTCTTCTTTATTCCGGGAAGGATGGTTTAGGTCTGATTACTCAACACGTAGCATAAATAGTTCCCTCTGTAAGCCCCGTCCGTACCACACCCGAATGAATTTTGGGGCATCCTTGTTGTTTATCGTAGCTCACTATAACAACTTATTGAACTCCTCAACGCTTATTTCACTATCTCTTAACAGTTTCCTTAATAGCCCTTTGCCAAGCACTTTGTGTTTTGGGATCGTTAGTGGCTTCTTACTTTTATCAGACCTATGCCACATACGAATATGACTTCCTTTTTGTCTACTACCTCATAACCAAGTTTTTCAAAGCATTTAACCGCTTTTTCTCCAGAAATAACGGGTAATTTGCTCATATCTCCGCGGACACAATGTGGTAGCTGAACTCCTGGACTGTGTCAAGATGTTCCACAATTTCTTCCTTCTGCTCTTCAAGGCACATTTCGATCACTTCGTGTATGTTTTTCAATGCTTCATCCAAGGTTTTCCCCTGTGTATAGCATCCCTGAAGAAGTGGGCATTCTACAACATAAAAACCATCTTCATCCTTCTCCACAAGAACAGGGAGGTGAACCTTTTTAACTACCATTTTCAATCACCATTTTAATATTTCTTTTCCTTCTTAAATATGTTTACCAAACCTTCGCAAAATGAACAAAATATGCCCACAACCCATAACTTTCTCTCCCTTTAATTGCCGAAATAGCATCCTTATTAAGGAGGGTTTACCACAAGCGGGAATTAGACACGGTCTTGTTGGTAGTGGTGCATGAGAAAAACTCTCTTCTCATATATGACCGCAACGCTCGCATCTGTAAGTAGCTATAAAATAAGGACTATAGTGGTTATGGGGGATATAACTGTTGTGGTGTGGTACAAACTTGTTAATCCATTCAACACCATCCACTGGTCTTTCTTTTACTTTTCCCAGTGATTTTGAATTGTGGGACAGTCTCTAAAACGCAGGGCATCCCTATCTACAATTTTTCATTTAAGTCCCTCAAAAATTTAGCATCTAATCCGTAAACCCTCGCTTTTTCATACATCCCTTTGTCATCTGTCATGAGTATTGAGCCTGTAACTTCCGCACAACTCATAAAAACGACATCAAACCCGCTTGCTTTCGTTCTCATCCCTATCTCTATCGCTTTTTCCAGCAAATATGCATCTGAATATAGTTCAGAGTTTTGACTTACGAATGACAAAGCCAACTCCACACTTTTACAATCACTGTCGTGTCTGTTGTCACATCAATCATACTTCTTTTCTCTCATCTCTCTGACGATTTTTGTCGTGTCCTCATACTCAATCACCTTCTCACCAATCCTTGAGATCGCTTCTTCAAGTGTCACCCTTTTTGTCATCTTCTCAAGTTTTGTTGAAAGGAATAAATCAATTGCATCCTTACATATCCGCTCTACTTTTGTATCTTCCATTTCTATCATCTCCTCTATTATTACTTTTAAGTTCTGTTCCTTATAAACGCATCTTTTCCAGTTAACATCAAAGCGGGAAATTAAATATTCACGGTTTATTTTCAACTCCTAATCTTTCACAATATGACCATAACGAACAATCCTTATTAGGACAGCATCCTGGTGCGTTTTTATCTGGCTTTGCGAGGATTTTAAATTTTCCTCCATTTTTCCATCGCTCCCGTTTATCTATGTTTTCTATTTTTAGAATAATGCTTTGTATGGCGTGTAGAACTCTTTTTAGGATGATGGTTTGTATGGGTTTTGTGAGAGGTTTTAAAACTCTTTTTAGGATGATAGTTTGCTTTAGATTCCCGTAGCACCGGATAAACCATTAAAGCTAAATAAGCTATTCCAATGATTAAGACAATCCAACCATTTTGTTCAATATAAAATGCCCCAATTACAATAAGAATCACAGGCAATATAAACTTTGCAAAAAACAATGTTGCTTTTTTTATTTGTTCTTCTCTTATTCTTCTTCTCCTCTCCTCTTCTTCTCTTCGTTTTAACTCTCCCCATTCCTCCAAACTCATATTTACATGAAAATCTGGTTTTACCATTTCCGTACAGTTCCCTATATAATCTAGCGTATCTTCTCTATTTAAGCATTATTCCAATTTTATAGGAAGAAGCTCCAACCACGCCACCCCCGAATGAATTCGGGTGCATCCGTTGTATGTACCTTGTTTTTCCATGATCTAAAGCATTTCTGTATAAAATTTACCCCCATATACGTGTATTTTTACTTTATTTTCTTCAGCAGCCCGTTTTAGCCGAGAGGAAACACCTGCACAAACAATAATTGCATCAACTTTTTTATCATCGTACTTTTCTTTTATAACCCGTCTATAATCCAATATTTGTGTTAAAGTCCCTTCTGGTGCAAGACCCTCTTTAACTTCCACTACGATAAGATTCCCATTAGAATCTTCAAAAACCAAATCTATGTGTCCGTGCAATTGCCGACTAACCAACTTAAAATCGGGGTCTATTAAATCAGGGTTTTTAGCAAGTACTGATTCTATCTCCTTCTCCCTCCAATCGCTTATATCTAATGGAAATTTACCTTCTGTGTTAAGATTTTCAATTTCAGTAACTAAAAATTTAACATCTTCCTTTGTTAACTCTCGTGGCTGCCTGCAAGCACTTCCAATATTTTCTGCGTCAGTCCTATTATTTTGAAAGTCAATGGTTTTTGGAGGATTAAAAACAAACCTTTCTGCCAATGTTCTATTAAAAGACAATGGAATACCAAGTTTTCTGGATTTCTTAACATCACCAAAGACAACTACATCGTTTTCATAAGAAACATCTTCACCTTCATAAAAAGACCGTTTAAGATGTGGATTTCTATATTTTTCCATTATTTTATGGTCTTTTTTCGCTTCATCCACCTCTAACACCTTATCAACGACATAATAGGCTGTGATATATTGCATGCCTGCAATATTTGTCCAGAAGAAAATGTAGTCTCCTCGATTGAGCTTTTCTTTTAATCTCTTGCCTCTTGCTTTAGCATCCCCATATGTAAATTCATCAAAAAGGGGATCGAGATGGTCTGGAAGATATCTATATGGATATAAAAAGCTGGTCATATTTTTCTTCTCCTTTTATTACTTTATCTGTTTTCTAGTGACGCTTCCCGCCCTGAAGGGCGGGGCATCTATGCATGGCCTACGGCCTGCACTAATGGGGGCGAAAGGCCTATTATTATCAAATACATCTCGGACTAACATATTTTTCTTCAGACATAATTTCATGAAAATCACACACTGCTAAAATTGGAAATCTATTTAAAAGGTCATTAAAATAAGTTTCATAACCATTGAGATATTTATCTAATTCATCTAAAATTGTTCTTAAACCATTTAAGTTCGTTAAAAAAATTTGATCTTCACCTAGCACATCATAATCATAAAGTTGATAATTTTTATTAAAATTTGATAAACAATATTCTTCATCAATTAATTCTTTGATTTCAAATTCGTCAGATAATCTTGCACTTAAAATTCCTCGATCTCTATCAAAAATTAATATAGGAACAATGCACTGTATCTTTAAAAAATCTACACCATCTAATAAATTATATTTATTACTTTCCAATACTTCCCTTGCAAAAGGTCCAAATGCTTCTTTTTCACTAATACAATTATCCTTAATTTTGAATTGACTATGAAAATCTCCAATCAAATAACTATGCTGATTTTTATCTAATCTATTAATTAATTTTAATAAATCATTTCTACAATCTTTTTTAAGAATTTTTACAGCATCATATACTTGCTTACATCCACCCCACGTTTCTTTATCATTTAAATTCAAATCCTTTTTTTTCCGTTTCCCCATTGGTAATTGAATAATTTTATTAGTAATTTTAATAGTTTTAAAGCTATTCAATTGATCAATATAAGGAATTAAATCATTATTTATTCGAATTGGAAGATGAATAAATTTTTCCTTTTCCTTAATAGGAAAACATAATAAATCTAAATTAAAATGAAATTTACAATCTGCCAAAATATATAATTCAAAAATGATTTTTGTTTCTCGATATTGAAATTCTTTTCTTTTGGTTGCGATTATATCCAATTGTCTTGATATTTTTTCATCATTAATATAATAATATTCTTTTGATGAATATCCTTTTTCTTGAAAATTTTTATGAGCTAAAAATTCTAATATAATCCCTGAATGAATTAACATTTTATTTAATGAATCAATTTTTTTTTCCCTTTCCCTTAAAATAATAATCATTATAATTTAAAGGAGTACCAATTTGTTCATTTTTTAAAATTGTTTGAAATTCATGTTCTATTTTATTCATACGAGATTTTATATCTTCTATTTGATTCAACAAATCTTTTATTTCTTCAACCATTTTTTTCCTCCTGCTCTATGGCCCCTTACCCCTTAAGTCACTATACCCCGTACTTAAGCACATGGCCTGCCTTTAAGCGCGAGAGCCTATGACCCAAACAACACCTTTATCATAGGATTATATAAGCTTTTCGATTTCTTATTTTTGATGCTTTCCTCCAAAAACTGTGAAGCGTTTTTGGGTCAAACTTTTTCTAAAAGTTTGTCTTAAAAACCCC
Organism: Methanosarcinales archaeon; assembly: GCA_030611585.1. GTDB lineage: Archaea > Halobacteriota > Syntropharchaeia > Alkanophagales > Methanospirareceae > JACGMN01. The sequence continues at coordinate 9,156 of JAUWPM010000030.1, forward strand.
TCCCCAATACTGAACAACCTTCTCCGTTTTCTCCGCTGCTATCCCGGTATACTTCTCCACATCGAAAACCTTCTCCTTCTGCTCGCTCGTAAATCTTTGTAAATACGTCACAATCTCAGTGTCATTCTCAACGAGCTCTTTCAACGATTTATTCTCTTTGTAAGCTTGAAAACTCTTCCTTCTGACGTATTCGTGCGCATCGGGATGCCCGTAATAAGAAAGGAGGATGTATAACGGCTCAGCAATAACATTATCCCTTGCTCGCATAAAATTCTCCTGCATCCTCGCTCTATCCACCTCTAACCGCTCTGAAATGCTCTTCAGCCTCCTAACGCAGTAATCAAAAACCACCAGCAACTCCTGCGTGTATCGTTGCGATGCCGAATTCGTAAGGTCCCGTTGATGCTCGGAAATCTGGTCGAGGTGCATCGTTACCGCTTGCGGCATGAATCTCTTCCACAGGCTTTTCACGTTTTCAAACCCAATGGGGTTTCGTTTGTGCGGCATCGTTGACGAGCCTACCTGCTCCGCCGCTACCCGTTCCATCACCTCCCCGATCTCACTTCGCTGAAGATGCCGCATGTCGTCACAGAAATTCGCTAAGACCGAGAAGCTGCTTATAATCGAATGAACAAAATCGGACATTGGCTCAGGAGGTACAATCTGCGTGGATATTGCCGCGGGTTTGATGTTAAGCACCGCGAGCACCTCGCGTTCGAACTCCTCCGGATCGTCAACCACTAGAGACGTCGCATTGTACGCGCCGACCGCACCGGAGAATTTACCGACAAGGTTTTCACTCGCTGCTTTTACGCTTAGCATCTGCGAACCCCACCGGTTCACGTACTGTGCAAGTGCGAACCCAAAGGTAATAGGCTCGGCATGCTGCCCATGCGTCCTACCGATCTGCACGGTGTTTCTTTCACGCCGTGCCAGATTTATCCACGTTCGTTCTAATGCGAGCATATCAGGAATGATGACGTTCAGCACCGCATCTTTATACCTGAGCGCATTCGCGGTATCCACCACGTCGTAAGACGTTGCACCAAGATGCACGAACGGTTTCGCCTCATCGCTTACTTTACTCCTGATTACGTTAACCAGCGCCCGAATGTCGTGCCGGGTCTTCTGCTCCTCTTCGTACACCTCTGCTGCCGTTACGTTTGACGCTGCTTCTACTATCTCATCGCATAAATCTTGCTTTAACATGCCCCGCTTCTCAAACACTTGCACAACAGCCGCTTCGATCTTCGCTTTATACCGCACGTAAGCTTCATCCGAGAGATAATCCCTTAATTCCGCCACGGCATACCGGTAATCAGTAGGAGAGAACGCAGAGAAGTCTATTTCTTCTTTCATTTCATTTCCACACGGTTTAACAATATGTCACTTCTTTAATAAAACGGCTTAATATGGGAATTCCTCAGGATCAACCTTCCCTTTCAAATGAGAGTCTGATGGTATCGTAGGTCCTCTATTCTCTATCCCTAAATTCGGAATTTCTGATATTTCACTAACCCCCAGCCGGTTCACGAGTTCAGAAAGAAGCTTCTGCTCGAAATTCGCGTATGCCGTCTCATGTGGTACCACTATCGCTATCTTCCGGTCGGATAATTTCGGATACGCATCCTTAAACACACTCGGGATAGTCCGGATCCATTTCGGAACTCTATCAAGTATGAAAACCATCGGATAGTAGTCCTTCCATCCCCGTGCGTCGTACCGCGATAAGCGATCGGTAATTGCTACGTAAAGCGTATTGTGGTCTACAAGCATATTGCCCGTAACGAATAGTGAGTCCTCATCTATGCTGAAACCACTGAAATAACCCCTCGTTTCTTCTAATTCCTTCTCGGACATCCCCGCCCTCTCTGCCAGTTCCGCACGGCGCGCTCTTATGCCACTTCTCGCATTTGCTACGAGTTCCGCTATCTCTTTCTCCAGCAGTTCTATCACGGGCATCTCGGGGAGTTGATCCGTTTTCCATGCTCTTAACCGCCCCTTCACTTCATTTATTCTATCATCGCTCTGGCACAACTCCAGGAATTCATTATCCCCTCTCTTACCGTAGATGCACAACCGCTCCCTGATTAAGTCCTCTTCTAAGGAATGGAAGATCGCAGGCGAAAACATTTCGGAGATGTACGTTTTTATAAGCTCGTATTGCGTGAACCCCGGAATGCCATGTTTACCTATCTTCAAAAGCAATTCGATCATTTTTAGCGCTGCTTCATCTCCGTCTCCCAGAGCAGTCTCAAAATATTCCGATAAATCACCCGGCTGCGGCGAGTATCTCCCGGCAATCTCATTGAAAAACGATTCATAGCCGGCTAAGCAAAGATATTCGTTATTAGCGCCAATCTTTAGAATTTCGTACCGCATCAGCACTTTTAATAAATCCCTGCAGTCCTTTCCCGTCATCGCCGTGAAGTTTCTCACTAACGTTTCCTCTGTTGTATAAGTCTTCAATAGATGGAATAGCCCCAATAAGGTCTGCATATCCTCATCCGTCTCAACCAAACGTAAAAGTGTGCTCCGATATTCTTCTGGAAACATATTTTTTCATCACTTCCTCATCTATTATATTTTTTAGACATCACTTACTTACTTCAGTTTAATTTTCACCTAATAATCTATCTACAAGCCATTCAGGATCAAACTTCTCTAAATCGTCATATCCCTGACCTATGCCTAAGAACAAAATGGGTTTTGAGGTCGCATGCGCGATGGAAATAGCCGCTCCGCCTTTCGCATCCACGTCAACCTTTGTCAACATTCCGGCATCTATCCCCACCGCTTCGTCAAATCTCTTCGCCCGTTCTACCGCGTCGTTACCCGCAACCGCTTCATCCACGAAGACCACCAGATCCGGCTTGGTCACGCGGCAGATCTTCTTCAACTGCTCCATAAGATCCACGGACGTGTGCATTCTTCCCGCGGTATCTGCCAGAACCACGTCTTTCCCGTTCGCTCTCGCGTAGTTCATCGCGTCGTAGACGACCGCTGCGGGGTCCGCACCATATTGATGCTTGATTACTTTTACGCCCAAATTGGATGCGTGCGTCTCTATCTGCTCCGTTGCTCCGGCCCGATAGGTATCCGCAGAGGCGATCGTTATCGAATAACCGGCATCGAGCAATTTCTTCGCCACCTTTGCTATGCTCGTGGTCTTTCCGGTCCCGTTCACACCGACGAAAATGATATTTACCGGCTTCTCGCTCTTAGCCACAAACTCCTCAAGATCAAGCGTGCCACCCGCGGAAAAAACATTCAACAACGCATTTCTGATCGCGTCTTTCACTAATCCCTCCGTATTCTCTCGCCATTTCTTCCGCCCACCCACCAACTCTCGCTTCACACCGGCGATTATCTCGTCAGCTACCGACAATGCGACGTCGCTCTCCAACAACGCGATCTCCAACTCTTCTAACGGCTTTGCCAAATCCTTGTCGTCTAAAATCGTCTCCCGTGCTAATAGCGCCTTGCCTTTCTCTTTTATCGTCTCTCTTATGCCTGCTGGCGCCGGTTTCTCCTCTCGCTCTACCCCTATCGCTACCTCCTCTACCTTGCTCTTATCCTTTATCTTCCCCACTACGGTATTGCGAAATTCGCTAAACTTCGTCCTCAGCCGGTCAAACATTTTTACGTTTACTTTTTGGATTATTTGGATGATAGCTCTTGCAATCGTACCTGTAACCTATGCGCCTCCTGCTCCATCTTTTGCACTATGCCGGCAATTTCACGCTGTGAAGTCTCCAACTCAGTCTTCTTTTCCGTAAGATACGCCATCGAGGCATCCGGATCTTTTTCTGCGCTCACTCCTCCACCCACCATCACGATTATTTTATCTGTACTGCTGAGTGTAACGTAAATAGATGAGTTTGCACCGATGGGCACGATCAACTCGTCTCCGGCTTTCATCTTCTTCAACTGTTTTATCGTCTCTATTGCTTTATCATGCTCCGCTGTTGCCTGCCGGACAAAAAGCAGCTCTTGAGTCGCTTGTTCTATCTGCGCCTGGTATTGCCGCAGTTGTGACACCAGAGATTGCAGTTCCGCTTGCTCTTCTCTCTCTTTTTCAGTTAATTCCTTCTCGCTTTCCTCCATTTTTATCCCTTCAGAGATTAATACCCGTTTTATCCTTATAAAATAAATTCCCTGTTGTTCAATAGACTGCGGATATGAATAATGAAATCGGAAGCGTTAGAAGGAACGAATGATGGAAAGGGAAAGAGGGAAAGAATAATGATAATAAAAGGTAGAAGCATCTCGAAAGGAACGGCTACCGGAAAAGCATTGATCTCAAAGCAAAAAATCTCCTTCCTCGGTGCCGTAGACCCGGTTACGGGCATTATTGTAGATAAATCACTTGACATTTATGGAAAAAGCATAACGAATCGTATTTTGATATTCCCGGGCGGAAAAGGCTCAACCGTCGGCTCTTACGTGATCTACCAGCTTAAAAAGCATGGAAAAGGTCCGTGCGCCATGATCAATCGCCGTGTAGACACGATAGTGGCTGTTGGTGCAATCATCGCGGAGATACCCGTGGTTGATTCGCTTGAAACTGACCCGATTGACGGCGAACTGATACGGGACGGAGAGGAGGTGTTTGTGAATGGAACCGAAGGCTATATCGAATTACGCTGAGGAGACGATAAAAACCCTGGAAAAGCAGGGTTACCACTTCGTAGGCACGCACAAGCACAGCGCGGTGAAGACGTGTTTGTGGTTACGGAGATCTATTCGCGGTGAGGGAAATTGTTACAAGGGTAAATTCTACGGCATTAGCGCACATCGGTGCATCCAGATGACGCCTTCTATCTTCTGCAACCAGAGCTGTGTTCATTGCTGGCGCCCCCTTGAGGCGTTCAACATAAACACAGGGACAGAGGAGGAGCAAGTCGTTTGGGATCCGCCCGAAGAGATAGTAGAGGGCTGTCTAAAAGAGCAAAAGAGACTTATTTCCGGGTTCAAAGGCTCACCAAAGACAGACAAGGATGCCTTTGCGGAAGCTGAGGTTCCAAAACATGCCGCTATTTCGCTCATCGGCGAGCCTACACTGTATCCGTATTTGAAGGATCTGATTCAGGAGTTCCGGTCGCGTGACATGACCACTTTTGTGGTCTCAAACGGCACGAATCCTGAGGTGCTGCGAGAAATTCGCCCTTATCAATTGTACATATCCTTAAATGCGCCGGATGAAGCCACGTACAAGAAAGCTTCACACGCTCAGTACTGGACTCGTATAAACGAATCGCTGGACGAGATGGGAAAGCTGAAAGGGAGAACGAGAAGAGTTATAAGAGTTACGTGCATCGAAGGATTGAATATGATAAATCCCACAGGCTATGCTGAATTGTTAGCACTGGCGAATCCGGATTTCATCGAGGTGAAGGCGTATATGCATATTGGATATTCAAGAAAACGGCTGAGTAGGGATGCAATGCCCTCGCATTTAAGAGTGAAAGAATTCGCACGTGAAATAGCAGAAGCGTTGACCGCCCTGGGATACCCCTATACGATTACGGATGAATCAGAGATAAGTAGGGTGGTACTCATTTCATCTAACACCGGCTTGTGAAAGAATGTTTATTATTCCTTTGCTCCCGCAGCCCACTTCAATTTCCTTCTCTTTCGCCGCAGCTTTAGCATATTGCGTTCGCACTTAGAGCTGCAGAAATAATACACTGTTCCATCACGCTTTACAAACATCTTCCCGGTTCCCGGCTCTAATGGCACGTCGCAAAACGAGCATTTCTTCTCCATCCCCTTTACTTACCTCCTCGAATGTAGTTTCCGCACTTCTCGCGCGGTCTCCACGAGCACCAAAATATCACCCGTTTTTACGGGTCCGATACAGTTCCTCGTGAGGACGCGTCCTTTATTTCTTCCGTCCAGTATCTTACACTTTACCTGGATGGACTCACCGTGCATTCCCGTCCTACCCACGATTTCTATTACCTCCGACGGCGTTCCCCTCTCTTCACTCATTTCCTTCTTACCTTGCCCTTCTCATCACGCTTTTAGCTTATTTAGTTCCTCTGCGATCTTTCCAATCGCTTCTTCCGCTTTTCCAGGGTCCACGATGGCAACAGAGGCGCAACCCTTGTTAATACCGCAAGCAGCACCTAAATCTCTCTGACTTTTAACGTACAAGTAAGGAATGCCTTTTTCTTCACACAACGGTGGAAGGTGCATTACTATCTCCTCTGGAGTTATGTCCTCACTTATCAGCACTAACTTCGCCAGCCCTCTCTCGATGGTCTTTGTGGATTCGTTCGTTCCCTTCTTCACACTGCCCGTAGTCCTCGCCAGCTCCACCGCCTCTAATGATCTGCTCTGCAACTCCTCCGGTACTTCAAACTTGACGTGTCCCGTCGTTGACTTTCCTTTTCCCTTTCCCTTTTCTTTCCCTTTTCCTTCTTTATCGCTCATCTTTCATCCCCATACATACCTAAAACGTCATCTGCGTTCTTACTCTAATAGAAGATATTGCTTTAAGTTTATAATGTTCAAGCAATACCGGCTGCCCACTCTCTTCCGGTACGCGGCGCGAGATCTCCTTCGTCCGGCCGTATCTGCCCCGGCTCACAATCACCGCATTTATCAAGCCCAGAATGTCCAATTCCGAGACGAAATCGGTAACACGCCGCTGCGTTAACGCATCCATGCCCAACTGGTTGCACAATTCACGATACATGCCGTAGACTTCG
>JAUWPM010000059.1 GCA_030611585.1 Methanosarcinales archaeon
GAATTGATTGATACAAGTGCACGCCGTACTTTTGATACTCAAACAGGATTTGAACTATTGGAACCGTAATATCTACGGGAAACCGAACGAAAGAGGGAACACAAGAAAAACTAAATTGTTGACACAGATTAACACAGATTAGCACAGATGATAAAATCAACTTTGTTCTTCACCCTAAATAAATCCGCGTAAATCAGTGTTAATCTGTGTCTTAAATAGAATGTGCAATTGAAAATAGGTGAAGTTTCTCTCTGGAGTTCGCAAATCATACAACGACATCCACGATTTCACGTCTCTCCACGTCCACCAGCCCCTTATCCGTTATCTTCAGCTTCGGTATTACGGGTAACGCGAGGAACGACAAGGTGATAAATGGCGCTTGTAATTTACAGCCCATCTCTGAAATTGCCTCCTCCAGCTCTCTCTGTTTCTGTGCTACGTAATCGAACGCTTTATCGCTCATAAGCCCTGCAATCGGCAATGCCAGCTCGCTCTTCACCTCGTTTCCGTCACAGACTACGATGCCACCGCCTATCTCTTTTAACCGGTTACATGCGAACGCCATGTCCGCTTCGTTCGTCCCGATAACCACGACATTATGCGAGTCGTGCGCGATAGAGGAAGCGACAGCACCGGATTTCAACCCAAACCCTTTTACGAACCCCACGCCGATATTACCGGAGTGTTGATGCCGTTCGACCACGCCAATTTTTAATATGTCACGAACGGTGTCTATACCGCTTATCTCCTCTATAATCTCCTCAGTCAGGAGTTCATCTTCGATTAACCCGATTATTCTCACTTTTTTCGCTTCTTCCAGCGTCATCGCAAAATCATCAGCCTTTATTCGCTTTATCCGTATACTTTCTCCGTATTGGGGATATTCATACGCATACGCATTGTCGGCATGAGGAGCCCAATCCGTCTTTCCATCCACTATCACTGTCTCAACTTCAAACTTCTCCAGGTTCTTTAAGAGCACGACGTCCGCACATTTGCCCGGCGAGATGCTGCCTATACGATCATCGAGTTTGAACCATCGCGCAGTATTTATAGTGCACGTCTGCACTGCTTTTACCGGATCTACACCCTCCTCAATGGCCCTTCTCAAAACAAAATCTAAATAACCTTCTTCCTCCAAATCGCGCAGTGTTCGATCCCCGTCGGTAACGAGCATGCAGTTCCTTGTATCTACGGATTTCAACAGAGGTGCAATCTCGCTCAGGTTCTTTGCCGCGGAACCTTCCCGTACCATCACGCGCATACCCAGTCGGAGCTTCTCCAATGCTTCTTCATAAGAGACACTCTCGTGGTCTGAGCCTACGCCACTTAATACGTACGCGTTGAGCTCTTTACCGCGGAGTAAAGGAGCATGGCCATCAATGGTGGCTTTAAACGCCTTCGCAACCTCTATCTTCTGCCATACCTCCTCCTCTTTTGCGATGACACCCACGAAATTCATCACCTCCCCCAGACCTATAACGCCTTCCAACTGTAGCAGTTCCTTTATCTCTTTGTGATCTATCTGCGCACCTGAGGTCTCCAAGCCAAGTGCTGGATCCGTAGACGGCACACAGGAAGGCGCCATGCAGAATACTTTCAGCGGTGTTGTTCGTGCCTCTGCTAAAAGCGCTTTGATGCCTTCAACACCCAGAACGTTAGCGATCTCATGCGGGTCTGCCACCACCGCAGTTGTACCACGAGGCACTACCGCCTTTGCAAACTCGCGTACCGAAAGCATGCTCATTTCTATGTGCGTATGCCCGTCTACCAAGCCGGGAACCGCATATTTATCCTGCGCGTCTATCTCCTTTATCCCCGTGTATTTGCCTAACCCCACGATCAAACCGCGAGCAATCGCAATATCGGTTTCGTATATTTCACCACTGCAGACGTTCACGAGGTTCGCGTTCTTCAACACTAAATCCGCTTTTTGTTTGCCCAATGCGATGTCAATCAAATTTTTCGTTGTCATTTAGCTTTGATTTCTTATCGAAGAAACCACCATTTATACCCTCTATGCTTAGCTTAATCTTCCTCATGCACATTAAACACGCATTCCGTAAAATAGAAATCACCCCAACGATGAATATCCCCGGTAAAAGTTAATCTCCCTTTTATATCCGGAACGTCACCCCGCAACTCGTACTCCTCTTCCGTCTTTACGTCTTTAACCGCGAATTTAAAGACGGCGCGATCTACGCTAACAACCTCAAAATCACCTTTGATCGGATTGCCAAGCCCTTTTATCTTCTCCTTTAGCTCTTCACTGAGCCCCTTCTCCTCCGCATACACTATTCCTGGCGTCCTCCCATCTTCAAGCGTTCTGCTGAACAAGAACCAGTCCAAAAAATCAAACGTGTCTCTCACATGCTCCACTTCGATCCCGGTTTCTTTCTTGTATTCTTCCTCTGCTTTCTCTATCTCCGTTCCGAACGTTTTATCCGCAAATTCTCTTACTTCCCAAATCAACCTTACCGCTTCCCGATATTCCCTTACCGCCTCCACTTCATCGCCTTCCAGATTCTTCATTCGCTCCACTCTACTTATGTTTTCCTTGATTGCTACACCCATTCTATCTTCTGCACGTCCAACTCGCTCGCAAACCTCAAAGCTCTTTTTAAAAGCATCAAAAGCCTCTTCGTATCTCCCTCCCTCCTCCAGGAGGTCGCCATAATTCGCCCACACCAATTCGTCGTCAGTCTCAGTTAGCATTCTTTTGCATTCTGTTTCGGCTTCTGCCAGCCTACCTCCTTGTTCATAATGCTTCATTAGCAATAAATGAACGATCAGTGCTGAGGGCTTATCTTCAAGGATTGCTTTCAGAAACTCCTCACCTCGCTCCGTATCCCTCTCTATTAATCGCTCTTTCAGGCGGTCATTAACGTATGGATCTTCCAAAAACACGATTATCTCGTCAGGAACACCTTTCCCACTCTCCGGATCGCCAGCTACCCACGCAGCACAGACGTCTGCAAAATCCGTCAGCAGCCCGACGTCAAAGTTGTTTAAAGTTTTTGTTTCACCTTCTGCCACCTCTCCTCCGTCTCTGGTTATTGCAAGTTCATGTGCTTTCAGTCCCTCCTCCTCGCCCAGCATCCTTAATTTGTTCTTTCGTATATGCTTCATAAATTTTCGACGTACGTTATCCCCCTCTCTTCTGCTTATAATCCGTGCGTCTACGTCTCTATACGCCTTGTTAGTCTCAATAAAAAGCGTCCACGCGTCTACTATCCCCTCATCCTCGTCTTCTAAGTCCAGAAATTTCTCTATCAGTTCCTTTTGCTCCATCTTTCATGTTCCAACCCGTATCGGATGAGATATGCGTTTCAGTGTTGCTATTGCAGAAAGGGCAGCCAAATAGCTCGTCTTTGGATTCGTAACCGAAGGGACGTTCTCCACCCGTACGAATAAGTTGCCGAATTCACCCTCCACTTCTATCTCATGCACGTTCTCTTTTGCAGCGGGGTCTGCAACTATTTTCACCTTTGTAGCCTCCGGGCCGATGCCCGCAATGCTTAACGAAGCAGCTACGTTTATGTTCTCCGGAAAGTGCTTCACCGCTTCCTTCGCCGAACCTGCGAACAGCGTCTGCTCATTCTGTATTGATGACAAATCTATCCCACGTTCCTGAACATACGCATTCCCTTCAAATCCTCGCGGGGGCTTCCTCGTCGTTAATGCCACCGAATGTATCCCTCCAACGGCACCGGATTTCAACCCATCTATTCCCGCCACGGCACCGGAGGGGATATACACTTTGCATCTTTTATCCCGCGAAATACGCTCGACTTCTTCAAGAAGGTCGGGATCGCAGAGCAGTGCACCGACACTCATTATCATTACGTCTTTACCTCTCTTTAACGCCGGCATTATAAACTCACGAACCGCAGCCTGCGATGCACACTCTATTACCAAATCAACCTCTTCTAAAGCTCCAGCCAGTTCTGTGCTATCGGATTTTGTTATATCCGGCTTACTTCTCAGGCTTTTACGCAGCCGTTCTATCCTCTCTGGATGGTTGTCTATCAAAACTTCCAGCTCCATTCCTAAGTCCAGCTCACGTCCATCTACTTCATCCGTGTCTATCGCCCTGCAGATCTCACTCCCGATCGCACCGCAGCCAACTACGCCCACTCTTATCTTTTTCTCTTCTTCCACTCTTAACCCCGCAAATGAGCAGCCCATTGCATTTATCGCCCTCGTCACCGTTGAAATCTTTATTGGCTTCTCTCTTAGCCTGTTCTCCATCTCAAGTACGTCTTCTACCTTTGTCTCCCCCTTCTCTATCCCTTCCTTATATTTCAGTATCCAACCCGGCACCTTACTCATCTGACCACCATCAAATATAAATTGGAGAAGAGATAAACAAATCTTTTATATTTTGATTATATCATAACAAAGCAAAGCAATGCTGCTGAAGGAGATAGAAAGTTTTCTGGAGGAAGACTTAGGACAGGAGGATTACGAAGATATAGTGCCCTTTACTGCGTGTAAAGCGGAGATAACGGTAAAAGAGGATGGCATCCTTGCGGGTTTAGCGGAAGTAGAGCAGATATTCGACTATTTCTCCGTTCACTATTCCACTGAATTTGAGGATGGGAATAGAATAAAAAGCGGTGATACTATTTTGACGGTGAGCGGCGCTGGTGCGAGGATATTGAAGGCGGAACGGCTTGTACTTAATTTCTTAGGGCGGATGAGCGGTATTGCGACGCTAACGAACGAGCTTGTAAACGAAGTGAGGGCGGTAAACGAGCACGTAAGGGTTGCGGGTACGAGGAAGACAACGCCGGGCTTCAGGAAATACGAGAAGAAGGCGATTGCTATTGGTGGCGGCGACCCGCACCGGTTTGGGTTATACGAGGCGGTGATAATAAAGGATAATCACATTAAGCTCATGGGGCTGGAGCACGCGATAAAAAGGGCGAATGAAAAGATAAGTTTCACGCGAAAGATCGAGGTTGAAGTGGAAAGCATAGAGGAAGCGCTTCGAGCGGCGGAATTAAACGTAGATATCATCATGCTGGATAACATGACGGCATCGGAAGTAAAGGAGTGCGTGCGATTGCTTTCCGAGCGAGGACTTCGGGATGGTTTGATTTTAGAGGCTTCCGGCGGGATAAATGGGGGAAATATAAAAGCTTTTGCATCCACTGGTGTTGACGTCGTTTCAGTTGGCTTGATCACGCATTCGGCTAAATCTCTGGGCTTCTCTCTGAATGTGGTGGAATAGTGGACTTCCTGAACGAGCCTTTGTTTCCAACTCAAAAATCAGCGATATTCAAAATGAATTCCAATCTTTTTCCACTGCTTATAGAACATAGTATACATTTTCATTTGGGCTTTTCTCTTTTTTACACGGCTGATCTCTCTTTTATATTTCCCAATAAGCAAACTTTTTGATTCCTCTCTGAAAGGAAATGTTTCCTGCCTGCTTGTAGCATTGTCGGCTTGGAAATGTCCCCTAACGCATCTGACTGGAGTTCCTGTACTAACTCACGAAAAACACCATATTTCCCGAGAATATCGCTATCGTTATTCATTCTTGTCTCCATAAGGCCCTTCATCGAACATGGTGCAATATACGCCCTTCTCACTTAAGCACCTCGTGGGGCATATCCCGCAAACGCTGAGCTGTTCGTCCCAGGCTTTTGCAATCGCATCGAGCATTTTATCCACCATTCTGCCACTCAGCCTCGGGAAATATGATTCGACCATCTCATACGAGTAATACACCGTTTCGATTTCTCCCGATAGTTGTTGTAATACGATTCCCTTCATCAGCTTCGCGAGATAAATGGAAAAATCCGCTATATCCTTTTCGTAGATCTTATACCGCTTCAATTTTTCCCCTAATTTCCGTTGAATCTCAAACTCGAAACTCAAAGCTATTTCGTAGCAGAACCAATTCAGTTTCGTCTTCTCGTGCTCTGCGGAATAGAACGAAGTCGGTTTGATCAGGTCATATCCAAACTTGTCTTCTTCATTCATGGTCTTCCATTTGGTTCCTTTCGGCACTGGTTTACCTTTTATTCGATATTAATCAGTACCTTCCGCCTTATTTTGGGCAACGTAATCCTGAGAATGCCGTTTTTTAATGATGCGTGCGCTTTTCCCGGCTCTACGGGCTCAGGCAGCCGTATTTGTCTCCTGAAAGACTGGAATGATATTTCCTTCTGGACCACACCCCACCGTTCCCAGCAAACCGCATTGCTCATCTTCGCTATCACTTCTACCGTATCCTCCGTCGTATTTATCTCCACGTCTTCTTTCCTTACGCATGGCAGGTCAAAGGTAACCAATATCTCATCATCCTCATCTTCCACCTCGTATAACGGCTCTAAATTGCCGTTACAACCCCACGTTGCCTTCAGTATCCTCCTTTCCATCTCCATTTCTATCCTCCTTTTCACCCCCGCATATTATTCTTTTTGAACTTTGCCAATACCATTTTATCCCTACCACCCACCTACCGATACATGATGGGCATATCCTGCTCCATACCCTTCTGCATCTCCGAAGCTGATAGCGCAGTCTGCTGCATGAGGTCACGAGCTTTAAGTTTTATCTCCTCGGCATTTTTTAATAATTCGACGACGTCTATGTCAAGACTCGTTACGAACTTCTTTACGGATTCTATTGCTGATGCCGCCGCACCGGGATCGGGATACACGGGGAAGCACTGAGCAAGCAATGAAATCGCACTTATTCGCCTCTTTGAGCATTCCCTTAGCATTATGGCATAGGTACCCGCGATAAAGCCTTCTTCCAGAAGGTCCAGTTGCTTATCCTTCAGCTCCTTCATGGCATCTTCGTCGTTTCCAACGGCAAACACTTTCGGCTTCTCTATGTCCACCCTATTCTTCATCGGCAGCCCTTTTATCGAGATAACCGGCTGCTTTACGTCAATTTTATGAAACCAATCAGCCAGAGCAGTTGTCAGCGGATAAACCGCCTTCGGCGGCACGGCAACTTCCGATAGCACCACTACGACCTGCCCCCCTTCATCGCTATATATCCTGAACGGGTTTTTCAATTTGCCGCCGTGTATAACCATAACTGGTGGGAACAAATCCGATTCGATGTGACCGATCTCTTTATAATTCAACTTCTCCACGATGTAAGACGCTGCGATTGTTCCTACTAAACCCATATCCGGCAAGCCCTCTATCACCATCGGATTTTTATATTCCGCCCCGTCCTCTTCTACAATCTTCACGACTTCTGCCATTATTTCACTTCCATTTCCCAAAACAAACTCCGCGGGTTTGTACGTTCACCTTTGATAAGAAGCAACAAGAACAATCCCTTCTTTTTCCGCCAGTTCACTTGCACTTGGATGGATAAAGAAGCCAAACATCACTTTAAAAATATCCTGTTCGATTTTCAGTTTTGCCACTGCCCTAGCGAAATCCTTTACTTCTCCTCTGTAAATCCTCGACTTAGCCTCGCCCAAAATAACGATTCTCTCCCCTTTCTTCACGCCGTCACCGTAAAGATTCATCTCTACCTCCTCGCCATCAACCGAAAAGAATTTCCTCTCTAATTCTTCTACTTCAATGCCAAAGTGCCGTTCGAGATACCCGGGTAACACCACTCTTCCAATGTCTTCGATGCCAAATCCGATAGCAGTGCTTAATTTCCCAACCTCCACAGAAAGCTCTCTCTGTGCTTGCACCAGTCGTTCAACTGTTTCTTCAGTCCTCGCCTGAGCAAGTGCCAGTTTCTCCACTGCATCTACAAGCCGTCCTACTCTCTCTTCAGTCTTCGCCTGAGCAAGAGCCAGTTTCTCCACTGCTTCTTCAAGCCGTCCTACTCTCTCTTCAGCCCTTGTTTGTGCGTCGACAAGTTCATTAACTGCCCTCTTTAGTTCGCTGAAATCTTCCCTTGTCACACGGATTTCCTTTACACGGTCATCTACAATCTCCACAATAACCCTGTACAATCCCGCCGTTACCCCCTCCTTCTCGCTATTCACAGCCATCGTTTTAAATTCTTATTTGATCCTAAGTTAAGTATACAAAAAGAAAAACTTTAAGAGTTATCCGTACACTAACATTAATGTTATGAAAGTCATATTTAACGGCGAGCCCCGGGAAGTTAAGAGCAAGAGGCTGGGAGATATTATCAAAGAGTTAGACGGCGCATACAAGCCCGGCTGTATTATATCGGTTGTCTCGGAGAAGAAGGGCGGGAAGTTGAAGAATGAATTTTCACTGAAAACGACTAAGGGCGAGGCGAGAATAAAGATCGCCGGAGAAAAAAAGACTGGAGCAGTGTCGTTATTCCGCAAGATTTATAAAGACTTCCATAATGAGCACGGTAAGATAGGATGGATAAGTGAGGATATAACCGCTATTGGCTCGATTGGAACGAGCCTGAGTGTCGAAAAACGCGAGCATGAATATAAGAAATGGGATGTTTTCTTCGGATTCGGCGGCTTTGACCCAGGCATGACCTTCCTCATGATAAGCAAGCGAGCGCATGAAGCTGCTTATGGTACCGGCGCCGATGCCCTCATTGGTAAACTAACGAGGGGACGGAGCATTATTACGGAGTTGGACGGAAGTGACAAAATAGAGGCGATCACGCCCCTTGTAACACAGGCGGAGCGGGTGGGCTTTGCCACTACGGACTTGAATACAGAGATAAAAGAAGGAGTGGAGATATCCACAGTTGCAAAGATAAAACTCTCTCGAGAAGCACCGATGTCCGCGGAACATTTCTTATCGCTCACCAGAGACGATGTTTTTCGCATAGACGACCATACACACACGTATATTGCTTCGGAATCCCTGAAGGGACTGAGCTTGCCGCTTGAGACCATCCAGTACAGATCAGAGAATTGCATGTCCGTAAGGAATAAAGGGGCGGAAAGGGGCAAAGTTTACGCGTATAGAGAAAGCAGATTGCCGAATCCGTCTCATAACGTATTTGGCGAGATAATACAGGGCGGGGATTTAATAAAGTACGCAAAAGCGGGTGATACGGTTTACACGTTGACCGAGCCTAAGTGGATGATGGTGGTGGGGAAGACACAGAAGGAAGCAGAGGCGTTCTTTGACCATGAGGAAATCGAGCAGGTGAGGGAAGGGAATGAAGATGATAACGCGGTAGTTGTGGACCAGGTACCGGCATTGACAATGGAAATTATGGAACGGGGGACCGTAAGGACAGTTGGTGTTAAAGCGGAAGCAGTGCTTGACGTGAAATTATTTCATAAAGAGGCGCCCAAGACCGTATGGTATTTCAAAAAGGTTACAGGGTTGATTACCCGACCAATAGGACATTTAAAAGTGCATTTCGCCGTACCTGGAATGCTGGTTCTATTTGAGGGGAATGCTAATGAAGCAGGGACACTCGTCCCCGAGAATTTGCCAATAGAAGGGGTTAAAATGGGAGTGCTTGGGGTTACTAACATGTCCCGACCGAACCGCGGGATGATGGGCATTCGGCTGGAGGATAACAAAGAATACGGGCCTACGGGTGAAACCCCCAATGGTGCAAATATTGTCCTTTCAATTCCTTCACTGTCCGCTTCAACGAGGTCTTTCCTCAGCAGGCTAAAAGAAGGGGACGTAATTTACGTGAAAGAGAAGCACTAAAAGGGCTGCTATGAGTGTTAAAAATGATTTGACGCTTCCGGTGAATGCAGCAGAGGTGTTAAAGAGGCGATATTTGTTGAAGGACGAACGCGGAGAAGTTATCGAGACTCCACATCAAATGTTCGCGCGCGTGGCAATGGCTGTAGCAAGCGCGGAACTGAGGTATGGCAAAAGCAAAGAGGAGGTAAAAGGACTTGAACGCAGCTTTTACCAGCTCATGGATAATTTAGAATTCCTGCCAAACAGCCCCACACTGATGAATGCGGGAACAGAACTCGGGCAGCTCGCTGCGTGCTTTGTCTTACCCGTTGAAGATTCGATAGAAGGCATATTTAGGGCGGTTAAGAACATGGCGGTGATTCATCAAAGTGGAGGCGGAACGGGCTTCTCATTCTCACGACTACGCCCAAAAGGCGACATGGTAAAATCAACGGGGGGAATCGCCTCAGGTCCGGTCTCTTTCATGCGTGTCTTCGACATAGCCACCGGTGTGATCAAACAAGGAGGGAAGAGACGAGGCGCAAACATGGGCATCTTGAACGTTGACCATCCGGACATCCAGGAATTTATAAGAGCGAAAGAAGGGGGTGAATTTACCAATTTCAATACTTCCGTAGCGGTTACCGATGCCTTCATGCGTGCCGTAGAACGGAACGAAGACTACGAACTCATAAATCCGCGAACGAAAGAAGAGGTGCGGAGGATAAAGGTGCGTGACGTTTTTAACGAGATCGTAACGTACGCATGGAAGATCGGAGATCCGGGGATTATCTTTAGCGATGAGATCAATAGAAATCATCCTCTTTCGGCAGTTGGAAAGATTGAAGCTACGAATCCTTGTGGCGAACAGCCGCTCTTGGCGTACGAATCGTGCAATTTAGGCTCGATTGACGTTTCAAAATTTGTTAAATCAGGTGACGGCGAAGTGGACTGGGAGAGGCTTAAGGAAACGATTTGGATCTGCGTTAGATTCTTAGACGACGTAATAGATGTGAACAGATACCCGCTGCCCGAAATAGAGAAAATGACAAGGGCGAACAGGAAGATAGGGCTCGGCATAATGGGATTCGCAGAACTGTTAATCAAGCTCGGTATAGCGTACGATTCAAAGGATGCACTTTCGATGGCTGGAAAGCTGATGCACTTCATTACAACCGAGGCGAGACAGTGTTCAAAAGCACTTGG
>JAUWPM010000086.1 GCA_030611585.1 Methanosarcinales archaeon
GGTCAACGCGGCATACCATACCGTAAGATACCCACACAAACAGAGCTACGTATTCCTGAACAAGGGTGGCGGAACGCCAGTGGCAGACGCGAACATGGATTTGTACACGCTTGCGGAATACCGTCAGGACATACCCGCAGAGCAGCAAATACCAGCGAGCGTAATCAACGCAGCGAGCCCACTCCTCGTATGATTTTAACAATACGAGGGGCATCTTTTTTTACAGTCGTACAGGTTAGGTTACAGGAGAGGAGATAAAAAAGCGAAATGGAAGTATTAAGCACGCTTAGGTCAATATTAGAATACGTGAACACTACGGATGCGGGTATTGCGGGTAACGGCGGAGTTGCCACTGACACCACGATAGTCCGTGATGGGGACAAGTACGAGTTCGCAATAGACGGGGTACTTCTCAATATTGACGAGTTCGAGGCGCACGTATGGCAATCAAAAGTCAAACTGAGCATTTCCACATTCCCCGAAGGGGGTGAACAGAAACTGCTCGTAGGGTTCCCATACTCGTGTCGCGGTACGAGACAGAATCCGAAGTACATACCATTAGCCAAAGATAACGGATACCCGCGATTGCCTCAGAACAAGAAGATATACTACAAAATACTTAACGACAGCGAAAATGCGGAATACTTTATCAAAGGCGTTGCGTTTGTCGTATTGGGCTATCCAGTATTGGAAACCAAGTGATTGCCGTATATGTACTAACAAAGTACCCGGATAGGCGGTGAAAGAGAATGTCAGAAGAAATACGCGATAGTAGGAGATATGTGCAAAACGCGCCGCCACTGGCGTTGTACGTTGCAGGTGAGGATATGCCTACGGGCACACCAGTCAGTCAATCGAGAAGAGCAAAGAATATCATCTTGATGGCGGACGCAAACGATCCGGATAGAATGCCCTGTATCGGAGCGTTGTATCAAGGGGTTAAAGCACAAGAAGAAGCGCTTGTGCTTCCGGCGGGTATGGCGACTGATCTGCGTAAGACCGAGACATTCAATCCCGGAAGCTACATTTACATATCCGCAACGAGAGGCTATTTCACTAAACACGCACCAACTCTGGGTACGACACAGATAGTCGGGGTGGCACGGAACGATACTTCCGGACTGCTATTCGCAATCCCGCCAAACGTTGTACTACCGGGTGCCGGACATGCCGTACTGGGCAATCACACAATCACTGCTGGAGACGGCACGAACGAAATAAAATTCGCGTATGCCGGCGCTCCAGACGGCAGTGAGTTCACCGTGTTTCATCACGGGATGCTCTGGGTGGAACTGGACATGTCGAATTTAGTAGCCGATGCGGAGATAACCGTTGTTGGAAGGCTATACCACCTTATAGACGGGGTAACGCTCAAACAGATAGACCGGAAAGAATGGCACGCTGCGGTGGGTGCAGTAGACGAGAACCACATGACGCTTAGCGGTGCCGTAACGTCAGGTAAGACGATCCAGGTATCGTTGCAATGTTCTAAGATAGTGGGCGGCAATCGAGTGGTAAAGCACGTATTCATACAGGACACGTAAAAAAATGTCGACAACAGCAGAAGATTTACGGAAGATAATGAATCTCGCACCGTTTGCAAACCCTTTCAGTGAGACTTTCGATCCTGCTTTTCATTCGTTAGAAGCCATTAGAAACGCAATAAACGGTATAGAGTCGGGTATTTATACCTACTGCTCAAAGTCGGGATCGGAAACAGTAGAGATAGACGATGGCGGCGAATATTCAATCGAGTTGCTCAATCCAGGGGACGTTATAATTCCGTTAGCGTCAATCAATCCCGGCAATTACAAGATCGACCGTATCCGGGATAACGCAGAAACTAACATTGTACCATTAGCAGGTGCGTCCAGAGCGGATGGAAGGATATACTGTACACACCAGTTCACCACTGCCGTGGGTTGGGCAACGGGCGACTTATTCAAAATAACGTTTACAGGTGGAAGCGTAACAATCGGCGGCGTATCAACCGCATTCCCTGATAGCTACTTCTATGGCAGAGTCGTAATAAGCGAAAGCAACGCCCTGATTGAATTCACGGCACAACCGGCACAGCCGGTTTCTGGCGTTCTCAATGCGGACCCTACGGAAATTGAAGATATCGGTAGCGCGGCGGCAACTGTATACGGAGATGCCGCGGCGGTCGTTAAAAGCTACGTTATCAGTCCAGGGATGAGTGGCATTACCAAATACGCATACGTAGACCTAACACACAAAGTCAGCGGTGGTGTCAATCCCAAATCCAAATGGATGGTCTGTGCAGGCGATAGCTTTGTATTCACCGGTGCCGTTCCCCTAACAGACGAGCTCAGTGGTGCAGGTACGTTCCACCGTTCGGGGCAGCTAAAATTAGCGGCTATGGATAACGTTCCGTTTACAATTGCACTGCTATGTATCGTTGATAGCGGTACGGCGACAGTTTCCGTAACGAGCACAACGGAACTCCGTATTGCGCTGAAACCATCGTAATACTAAAAAAAAATAGGAGGTGATATAAGAAAACATGACAGAAGAAATGTTACGTAGGGACGTCAAAGAAGACATCGGGTCGAAACATACGACTACGGATACGTTAATGGGCTCGAAGCATGACACGACCCATGACAAGGTATCAGACGCAAAAGCGTCAATGCTAACGGACATAGGCTCGAAGCACGCAACAACGCAATCGAAAATCGCTACGGTTAGCACCGCTGTTGGTGTGCAAGCAGGGTATATTAAGCAATATCTCGTTCACGGTGCAGCGCCGATAACTGGAGACCCCACGGTATTCACAGAGTCTGCGAGTACGTTACACAATCAAGGTGCCGCATGGGCCGTGATGCTATCGAAGATGATAGACAGCCCCGAAGCCATAGAGTCAAAAGTGATTGACAGCGTCTTCGTAGACCTTGGCTGGAAACACAAAGCGGATAACGAAGGTGTTGCAACCGCGTTTATGACTAAATGGGTTGCTTCGCACATGGCAGCGGGAGATATAATCACGGGTGCACCAGCGATAACCGATTCAGTAATGGCACCATCGAGCGCCTTTGCCACCGTGCACCGGAGTGGTGCGATAAAG
Organism: Methanosarcinales archaeon; assembly: GCA_030611585.1. Classification (GTDB taxonomy): domain Archaea; phylum Halobacteriota; class Syntropharchaeia; order Alkanophagales; family Methanospirareceae; genus JACGMN01. The sequence goes on from JAUWPM010000086.1 coordinate 3,086, forward strand.
TTGGCGGGTATGAACAAGCTGCCATTAAAAATCGCACTGATGGGTAAAGCGTCCGCGGGTGCTACAAGCCATCTGGAAGCGTCTGTACTGTCCGATTGCGTAGTCGAACTTAAATACACGATATAGGCAAACCTTTTTATGCCTATATTTCTTTATTTTTTCTATGAAAATAGCAGTAATTTCCGTAAATCTTTCTTTTTTCGGCGATATAGCAACAGAGCTCTACAAACGCCATTCCATCCAGTTTTACGAAGAAACTTCGGACAACGGGGTAAACACATACAACCTTGGCAAGCTTTGTACGTGGGCGGATGTTATTTGGTGCGAATTCGCGCAGTCTCCGTTTCAATTCGCGTTGAATTTAGCGCAGGAGAAAAAGATAATCGTCAGACTGCACAGAATTGAGGTTTACAATCCTTACATTTACACGTTAGACTGGGCTGCCGTGGATATGCTTATATTCAGTGCGCAACACGTAAAAGACATCTTTTATAAGCGATTAGCGAAAGCGAAGGAGCCGGAAGGCGGACTCAGTATAAGCAATAAACCACGGCACGATATAGTTGTACCAACAAACGTTGTAAACCATAAAATCTTCAAGTTCGTTCAGCGCGACTTCACGCAACCGTTTAACATCTGCCTTGCGGGGCATCTGATAGAAATAAAAAGGACTTATGATCTGATTCAGTGGTTCCAAGACGTGGATGCCCGCTTCCGATTGAATATCGTTGCTCCTGGTGCAGATTGGTCTTCAAGCTACGGTGCCACGGTAAAGCGATTAGCAGATACGGATTCACGAATAACGATATTACCCGGTATGGATAAACAGTCGCTTGCGGAATTTATGCAATCACAGGATATTGTCGTATCGCACTCCCGCGAAGAAGGTACCGCAGTAAACGTGATTGAAGCAATGGCAACGGGCTGTTATCCTCTAATATCAGGCTGGAAAGGGGCTGACGTGGTCTATCCTTCAAAATACGTCTATCATTCGCCAAAGGAGTTTTACGGCAAGATAGAAGAGTGGGCTAATTTAGACGTAATACAGAAGCTACGTGCGTCTATTGAAGCTTATGAATATACAAAACCTTACAATGCAATAGACGCGGCAGTAAAAATACGTGAACTTATAGAAGACGTGTACAACAGTGATAAAATCACGGATTATTACGATTCTCTCGTAGACCACATGATTCAACAGAAGGATAATGCCCGTAATCAGGACACGTTAAAGTTCCTTAGTCAGTGGATAAAACCGGATACTAAAGTATTGGATTTAGGCTGCGGGATAGGCGTTACGACCGAGCACATACACCAAATGGGTGCGGACGTTATCGGATTGGATTTGTCGCCTAAAGCGATTGCGTATGCCCGTGCACATTCCGGCGCGAAATACCGTTGCGGCAGCATCTTCTTCGAGCAATTCTATCATAAATTCGATTGCGTGGTGCTGGCAGACGTTTTAGAGCACGTCAAATTAGACATGCACCAGAAGTTATTTAAACTGTTAAACGAGCTTACTACGGATAGCGGAATGTTAGTTATCAACATGCCCAATCCAGATTACACGAAACTGCTCCGGAATAAATACCCTTCCGGGAATATGAAATTATTCCAACCAATTGACGAGACAGTAGAAATAGAGCCCCTGCTTATCCAGCTAAAAGAAGCGGGGTTCGGTGACGCGAAATATTCCAAGCCCGCGTTAGGAAATCAATACTACAAAATAGCGATCGTAAAAAGTGGTGGAAGATGAAGGTATGTCATTTCTGCTTGTGGGGACCACACGCGTCTGGCATGTATATGACCGTAGCCGAGTTAGTCGCAGCCGAGAACAAACTGGGCATGGACGCGGGACTGATTGATACGGACAATCTCGCAGGTGGCTATTCAGACGATTCCACGGGAGACGTGATAATATCAAAAGACATTAGCTGGGCGGATGATGCAGACGTCTACGTACTCAGTTCGACTATCCCTAACGACTACAAGCTAAAAGGCGCGCCAATCGTAATGCTAATGCACGGATGCCCCCGTGACATGTTCGAGAGCGAGCGCTTCGATATGAATAAAGACAACGCCGCACCGTTTTCAACGTTATTATCGTATTTCAATCAGACAGAACGGTACAAAGCATTCGTAACGTTATGGAAAGAGCATTATGCGTATTACAAAGACTACGTCAAGAATTGCTATTACGTACCCGCAGGGTGCAACCTAAACAAGCTGAAACCCGAAGGCAAGAAGTATAAATTCGCTGCGTCGGGCAAGCCAAACGTAGTATTCTGCGATGCGTGGCGATTTATGAAGCATCCCTATCATATCCTACACGGAGTTAGCATTGCACAAAAAGAGTTGCCCGATTTGCGGTTACACCTGTACGGGCTGCCGGACCGCGATAAAGCGTTATGGTATAAGCTATGCAGAACCGCGGGGTTCGATACGTTCATTGGCGAATTTGACCATATAATATTCGATTTAGACGATGTTTTCCGTGCCTGCGACATGGTGATAACGCCGGTAGAAATTTCACACCGTATCATGCGTGAAGCAACCGCGTGTGGCACGCCAGTTATCGCGGGTGGCTACGAACACACACCATACAATTTTCATCCGTATAAACCGACTGAAATGGCAGAGCAGATAATCCGCTGCTGGGAAGATATACAAGCGGACCCCGAGGGCGTAAGAAACAGATGCCGCGAAACCGCAGTTAAATACATGGATGTGATGGACACGGCACGGGGATTGAAGAGGATATATGAGAAGGTGCTGGCAGCAGAAAAGCGATAAGTATTTATAGCCTCACGACACACTATTTTTATCCCAAACGGGAAAAAGGAGCGTAAAAAGATGGGCGAATACCCGCTGTTAATGATAGTAATTGAAGTGGCAGAAGCAGTCGCATTGGTCGCCGTGATATTAATGGTGATCAAGCTGTGGCGTGAGTTTAAAGTACCGGGTTGAGGAGGGAAGTTTTAAAAAACCATGGCAGAAGGAGATATCACGGTAGGCGAAGTATTAGCAGAGATACGCGATTTGCTAATCCAAATAGCGACACCGCCACCCGCGGCAGAACCCCTGTCCGTTGTGCCCCGTCCCAAGGTTACTGGGTGGAAGATAGATGAGCTAACACTAACAACGACCGAGATGAAAACAATCGTGTTCGCATCCGCAGCAACCGGGGCGAAACTGTCGCCCGTGTGTGTTGTTGTGCGCACAAAAAAAGCGTCTAATATAGACGTATGCCTGACACCCATGAATCCACAGGACAATCCGATCATAGTGCCCGGAACGACTATGGACGATGGGTACTTCGTGCATTGGTTCCCATACGGTGTCTATACTATCGGTACGTCCGG
>JAUWPM010000066.1 GCA_030611585.1 Methanosarcinales archaeon
GGAAGTGTGCGGTTTTTTGTAGAATGTCTTGCAGGGATACCATCAATAGTGATAGGCTTGTTCGGGCTTGTATTCCTCGTCTATTATCTCGGTTTCGGCATTTCCATGCTTTCAGGCGGTTTAGCGCTCGGATTCATGATACTGCCCTGGACAGTTAGAGCGAGTGAAGAAGCGATAAAAGCGGTCCCTCACTCTTATCGTGAGGCTTCACTTGCGTTAGGAGCGACAAAGCTGCAAACTATTCGGAGCGTAGTTCTAAAAAGTGCTTATCCCGGTATAATAACCGGAATACTTTTGGGAATGGGCAAAGCGATAGGAGAGACTGCCGTTATTCTTCTAACCGCGGGTTCAGGGCTGGAATCCTTTTTACCTCGATCAATACTCGACCCCGTCGGGTCTTTACCCGTGTATATATACATGCTGGCGACGCAGGGGCATACATCCGCAGCTTTTTCCCGTGCATTCGGCGCTTCTCTCGTGCTCATCACGATGTTTTTGGTGATAAGCGTATTCGCTTTGTTCCTTCGGAATAGGTACATCGAGCGTATGAGTGGGAGTAGGGGGTGAAAAAATAAACCACGATATTTCACGAGATTAACACTAAAACTTTTTAGAAAAAAGTTTTATCAAAAACCTGTTTCTCGTGAAAATCAGTGTAATCTTGTGGTTATAAAAAAATGAGCAAGATAGAAACGAAAGGATTGTATGTTTATTATGGGAATGGAACGGTGCATGCGTTGAAAGAAGTGAATATAAAAATAGAAGCAAACAAGATAACGGCATTGATCGGACCTTCGGGCTGCGGGAAGACGACTTTTCTCAGAGCTTTGAACCGAATGAACGAACTTAACGATGCACAAACGAAGGGTGAGGTTCTTATGGATGACAGGGACATATACAACGGAAAAGTGGATGTCATTCAGTTGAGGAAGAAGATAGGGATGGTTTTTCAGCAGCCAAATCCGTTCCCGATGAGTATCTACGATAATGTCGCCTACGGTCCGAGGATTCATGGGCAGCTGAACAGGAAGTTGGATGCAGTTGTGGGTGTGAGTCTGAAGAAAGCGGCATTATGGGACGAAGTGAAAGACCGGCTGGGAGAGAACGCATTGAAGTTCTCCGGCGGTCAACAACAGCGGTTGTGCATTGCTCGTGCACTGGCAGTGAATCCGGAAGTCATTCTCTTTGACGAGCCGTGCTCGGCATTGGACCCTGTATCAACGGCGAAAATAGAAGCGTTGCTGCGTGAGTTGAAGCGCGATTACACGATCGTTATCGTTACGCATAATATGCAGCAGGCGGCTCGTGCATCAGATTTTACCGGATTCTTCCTCATGGGCGAACTGATAGAATTTGGCGAGACAAAAAAGATCTTCGAGCGACCGAAAGATAAGAGAACGGAAGATTATATTACCGGGAGGTTCGGCTAAATGGCGGTAAGAAAAGAATACGTAGCGGAATTGGAGAAGCTCAAAAAGGATACATTCAGGATGGGAGAGCTGGCGAAGGTGGCGGCGGAGAAAGCGGTCAAAGCTCTTGTACGGCACGACACGGAATTGGCATCGCGAATAATTGAAGAGAATAGCATCATAGACAAACTGGAATTTGAGATTGAGAACAGGTGCATGAACCTGATCGCGTTGCAACAGCCGATGGCTTCTGATTTGAGAACTATAGGGACATGCATGAAGATAATAACGGATTTCGACCGGATAAGCGACCTCGCAGGGGATATTGCAGAGATTGTGTTGCGTATCGCGGATGAACCGCACGTGAAACCGCTGATTGATATACCGAGGATGTCGGAGATTTCGCAGGGCATGATTGCCGATTGCCTCGATGCGTTCTCATCGCAAAGGATAGAGAAACTGGAAGATTTCTCGGAACGAGATGACGTGGTTGACGGATTGTTTGACCAGGTGAGGCGCGAGTTGCAGATGATAATGATAGAAAAGCCGCATTCTACTACCAATGCGAGCCATCTGCTCTTCGTTGCGTTGCACTTAGAGCGAATCGGCGATCACGCGTGCAATATCGCATCGCGGATCATATATATGGTAACGGGGAAGAGGAGGAAGCTGGAGTGAACGTCCTTCAGCTAACTTATCTTCTTCGCCGCCAGTTTAATCGCTTCCATCAGTCCCGGATCGGGCTTTATCGTAGCGACCGGTATGTCAACAATCTTCTCAACGGTTGGACTGACGATGGGTGCGCATACAAGTGCAGATGCACCTCTCTTTTCCGCCTGTATCGCCGCTATTATCGCTTCCTCTATAGTAGTAACCGCGTATTCTTTGAGTTCGAAGACTTCTTTATCAGCACGTATCTCTTTCTCCTCGATATTATCCAGAATCCCACGTACGCAGATAACAGCGATGAATTTCTTCTCTTCCGCACCCGCACTTTCCATTTCCCGTATCGTTTTTATTATCCTTCTGAAGGTGCGCAAATTCGGGTCTCGCTCGCCGGATAGGATTTTGTAAAGCGTGCTTGCGGGTATTCCGGATCGCTCACTGAATTCACCTATGCTAACGCCGAGTTTCTGCTTGATCGCTTTTGACAATAAGCCCGGAAGCTCTTTATTGTATCTGAAGATTTCAGTTACTATCTCGTCGGCGATGGTCATGTCTTATAGTATAAGGGGCAGTCTCTTAGTTATAAGTTATTGCATCTCTCGTTATACAAAAGGATAATTTAATAGACAAAAATAGAAAAGCTTAAATAACGATCGCAGATAAACGGATATAGATTCAAAAAATGGTAGATACTAAAACGAAAAATTTAGGAGGTGATTAAGACGAAAAAAAGAACTATAGCAAGTTTAATAGCTGTAGGAGCAATTGCAGTGGCTGTAGTAATGGCTGCGGGCTGCATAGAGAATGAAACGCCCGCGGAGATGACCGCGATCAACATCGGTTACCAGCCAAGCACGCATCAAATCGCCGCGATGTTAGCGTCCGAAAAGGGCTGGTGGGAGGAGGACCTTGCGGAATTCGGTATAGAGAAAGTTACAATGAAGGAATTCCCGTCTGGACCGCCGGAGATGCACGCAATGCTTTCTGGAGACCTTGACGTTGCTTACGTAGGGGTTGCACCACCCATTGCGGCGATGTACGAAGGTCTGGATGCAAAGATAGTTGCTGGCGTTCAGACTCAAGGATCTGCGTTAGTTGTTCGTCCGGAACTCGCCGATGAATACGAAAGCGTGGGGGTGCAGTCTTTAAAAGGCAAGAAAATAGCGACCTTCCCACCCGGCTCGATTCAGCACACACTCCTTTCAAAATGGCTAACTGAAAATGGAATAGACCCGGAAAATGATGTGGATATAAAGGCAATGGGACCAAGCGATGCGGCCACCGCTATTGGCGCTAAAGCCGTAGATGCGGTCTTTCTCCCCAGTCCAACGCCAACGATAATCGTGGTGGAGGGTAACGGAGTGATCGTTGCATGGTCAGGTTCGATGTGGCCAAACCATGCGTGCTGTTGCGTAGTCGCCGGTGGAAAAATGATGAGGGAGCACCCAGAGATAGTCAAGCAGATAATCAAAACGCATATCCGTGCCACGGAATACGAGATCGCACATCCCGATGAAGCGGCTGAGATCTACGCCAAGTGGGAGGACGCAGACGTATCAACGATAAAGCAGTCCATAGACGTCTCGGACATGTACTGGATACACGACCCCAGTATAGAGGTAGATTCTGGTCTTGAATACGCAATAGTAATCTACGAACTAAACAGAGAGCGGTACGAAGACAAGGGAGTTAAAGTGCTTGAAAAAGAAGATATGTTTGATACCAGCTTCTATGATGAGGTAACGAGAGAGAGATGAGGCGACCGACGAAAGAGGAAGGGCTGTGGTTAGTTCCCCTAATCATAGTCCTCCTACTCTGGGAGTTTATAGCGGGGTACGTGATAAAGAATCCCTTGATCTTGCCCCGCTTTTCTGCCGTTATTTTTTCCGTTTATGCACTCAGGGAAGTTTTAATTTTAGACGTTCTGGTCAGTCTGTTCCATTTTTGTATCGGGCTGGCATTGGCATTCGCCGTTGCACTTCCTCTTGCAATTGCTATGGGCTGGTTTCGGTCCGTATTCAAAGCAATTGATCCGATTATCGAAATCATAAGGCCCATCCCGCCTCTTGCATGGATTCCCCTTGCAATCGTATGGATCGGTCTTAACCACTATGCAGCGGGATTTATCATCTTCATCGGTGCATTTTTCCCCATCTTAATTGACAGCTATACCGGATTCCGAGATGTGCCAAAGGTGTTGGTGGAGACGGGAAATGTGTTAGGATGCATTGGGAATATAAAGCTGATAAGATACGTTGCTTTGCCTTATGCGCTTCCCTCGGTTGCTACTGGCACTCGCGTTGGGATGGGCGTGGGCTGGATGTGCGTTGTCGCGGCGGAGATGTTCGGAGTGGGAAATAGCGGGCTTGGCTACCGGTTATTCCAGAAATTCTACTTTTTGCACCAGATGGACTACGTGGTGGCGTACATGCTCATTTTAGGATTGTTGGCTTTAATTTTAGACCGTGTGTTTAGATATTTCGTGGAGGACAAGCTATTCAGGTGGAAGAAGGGAATAGTGAAATGAGATGAACCACAAACTCGAACTACGCAACGTAACGAAGACGTTCAGCACAGAAGAAGGGGAAATGATGGCTTTGGAAGACGTTAATATAGAAGTCAAACCGAACGAATTTTTGTGTATTATAGGTCCTTCAGGCTGCGGTAAGACCACGTTGCTGAGAATGATCGCGGGCTTAGACTACCCAAGCAGCGGCGAGATTATCTTAGATGGAAAAGAAGTGAAAGGACCCTCCCCGGATAGAGGAATGGTATTTCAGGAATTTTCGTTATTCCAGTGGAGAACGGTGATCAAGAACGTTACGTTTGGGCTCGAAATCATGGAAGTTGATAAACAAGAGCAGTATAAAATCGCCGAGCGGTACATAGAGCTTGTGGGTCTGACGGGCTTTGAGAACCGGTATCCACACGAGCTCTCGGGGGGTATGAAGCAGCGGGTAGCGATTGCTCGCGCTCTCGCGACCGATCCTGCAATTTTATTGATGGACGAACCGTTCGGCTCGGTGGATGCGCAGACGAGGAACATACTTCAGGAAGAGCTGCTGGAGATCTGGAAGCGAACGAAGAAGACCGTTCTGTTCGTGACCCACAGCGTTGACGAAGCGGTATATCTCGCGGATAGAGTTGCGGTGATGTCCGCGAGACCGAGTCGCATTATTGAGTGCATGGATATTGGCATATCGAGACCGAGGAAGCGAACGAGCATAGAGGCGAATGCGATTAGAGAGCGGCTTCTTATGCTGCTCGGCTCAGCACCAAAAATCACGTAAGTACCTTTTGATAGTTGAATAGTGGAATTGGATGGCAAGAAGTTCCAATTCAATGACTCATACAGAGTGTACATATAAATACTGACAAAAATAAGCAATACCGTACGTAGGTTATAGTAAGGTAAAAGATAAACTAGGAGGGTAAAAATGACCTTGATCGTCGTAACGGGAATGCCGGGCACGGGATCGTCAACGGTAATAGAAACGGCATTAAAGTTGAAGTTAAACGAGGAGGGCGCTGCGTTTACGCCCATGAACTATGGAGACGTAATGTTTGAAGTGGCGCGAGGAGAGGGAATTGTAGAGCAGCGGGACGATATGCGGAAGTTGCCAAAGGAGAAGCAGCAGGAGATACAACGCTTAGCGAGTGAGAAGATCGCGGACTTGAAAGAAAGCACGAACCTCATAATAGATACTCACTGCACGATAAAAACACCTTCGGGGTATCTCCCGGGACTGCCGGAGCCGGTATTGCGTAAAATAAAGCCCGATCTGTTCGTGCTGGTGGAAGCCGACCCCGTAGAGATACTGAATCGAAGGCAAACTGATGCGACGCGAAATCGGGACGTTGACAATGAAAAGAGCATAGAAGAGCATCAATTCATGAACCGTGCAATGTCAATGGCTTATGCTTGTCTTACCGGCGCATCGGTGAAGATAATAGTGAACCATGATGGCGAAGTGGAGAGAGCCGCGAAGGAGTTCTTTGAGTTGATGAAGGGGTTGTCCAAAGCGCAATCGGGATAAAAAATTTGCTTTAGCTGATACACACCGCTGAATGCTCTTATTGATTAAACTCCAACGATTCAATTCCGTCGATCCAGGACAACACTCCTTTCAACCATTCTTTAATTTCATCCTTTGATTCTAGTACTGCATCCCATAACCAATCCCTCCCCAAATAAAACGGATCTTTATCTTCGTCCCAATCTCCCTCTTTTTTAATACAAACATAGTACACTTCTTTTTTAAATTCCTGCTTATTACCTTTTCTTTTTACTTGAAATTTTAATGTATCCTTAGAAAAATCTTTACCAGCAATCGTTACTTTAGGTTGTGATGGATGCCCAACAATGTCAACCTTCTCTACGGTTCCCCCTCTCCATGAACTTGGTCTACATTTGTTATGGTAAAGAATTAAGAATAGCAATGTTTCCAATTCATAAATACCTAAATAGTTGAGAATATCTTTATCTTCCTTTTTTTGCAAATCTTTGATATTTAGTTTTTCTCCGCTAATAACTGTTGATAATATTTCTTTTGTCTCTTTATCAGAAATCTCCCTATATGTCCCAGTTCTTAGAAAATGGTCGCAAGGAAGAGTACTTACTAAACTCGGCAAATCCCATCTATCACGTTTTTTCAACACTTCCTGTAGGGATACTTTCAAAATATCTTCTCCAGTTTTAACATTGTACTTCTTAACTTGCTGAGTATATTCAGCATATTTACTACCATATGGCTTCACTTCATAAACTTCTGAAACCGCTTTAGTTATGTATATCTCATTGGGAAGATAGATCAGATTATAGATTTTGTCTCTATTTTCTGGCTTTGCATTCTCAACAAAATCTTTTAATTGATTCCAACTTTGGCACGATCTACGTTTATATATATTTAGCTTTTCATTCTCTTTTTCGATAATAATTTTTTCTTTACCATATTTGCCAGTTGTTGTTATTCCCCTTCCTTTTTTTGTGACTTTCGCATCATCAGAAAGTGAATATTCATTATCCCTGAACTTACCCTTTAACTCTTCTGAGATGTTTCCTTTGTCCAGTTCATCTTCTAACGCCACATCTATCGAAAATAAATACTCCTTTTTATTACCTAAGCTGTAATCCTTGATTTGTTCTAAGTTAATATCTCCAAAGTAGATAGCTGCTGCTGGATGACCATTGGAATTACATATATTATGACCGTGTTCACCCTTGTTCAGCCAATACTTTGCTAAGGCATTTCCCCTATATAATTTTAAGTAGAAGTATCGGTTTTCCACAGATTCGCTCATTCCAACAGTATAGCAGTTCTCTTCTTCTCGTTCTCTCTCTTTTTTATCGTCACGCTGAGTACACCGTTTTTATACGTCGCCTTTGCCGTTTCCGGTTTCACGGGCACGTCGAATGTTACTACCTTAAAGAATCTTGTCTCACCTTCAGTTTTTATCTCCAGTGAGTCGTCAGTAGCATGCAGCCGTAAATCATCCTTCTCGACACCGGGCAATTCCACTACGACTTCGTACGCATCCTTCAGGTCAATCACGTCGGTCAACGGTTCCCGCTCACCGCCCGGGAAAGGCTCTAATTTTCTGTACGAGGGTTTTATATTCCCAAATTCCTCTATCTCCGGCTCCTTTCCGGGTTCCTTTGTGTATGAGAATCCGTAGATGAACGGCCCGTATCTTTTCATTTCTTTAGACTCTTCCGGCATCTCCTCTTCTAACTTACTCATCATCTCTTCAAAAGGATCCCGTAACCACTCGTCGAAGTCCTGCGGCCCCCGTCTCATCATTCTCGAAAGTTCCTGTTCCTCCTCGGTTGGCGATGGCAGTTTCCCCATCTCATCTAAAGCCCGCTCCATGTACCACTCGACTAAATCAAATATAGAAGGGCGCTTTCTTTTCTCCATAGTTTATTCTTTAGAATTGGCTATAAAAAAGTTTCCGGTGCTAATTCTTACAGTCCGTACTTACCACTTTTACCGGTGCTTCTCCCTTGATTTGTGTTACCAGCGTCATCAACTCGTCCAGCTTCTCAACGCTCCTCCCTTCAACGCAGATAACGACCGAGCCCTCTCCTCCGTCTACGCCTCCCGCGCCGATAGGAAACGCATCTTCAGCACCCAGGATCTTCAACGCATCAAGCTCTGTGATCACCCTGCCATGCACGGGCATCAGTCCCACAGGCCAACCGAGCGTTTTGTAGCATTTCTCGATCCCCACTCGCGTTGCCGCTTCGGTAATGGAATAGGGTATTGTCTTCTCAATGCCTACCGGAATGATAAAATGCACGCCCCGTGCCATAACGGTACCGAGTGCAGAGCCGATCGTACCACCTGCGCGATTTGCCATGAGTATGCCGGCGGTTCCGGTGGCATCCAACGCATTTGCACCCTTTATGAACACGTCTCCCGCTGATAAATTCTCTATTGCTTCTTCTGTGCTCTCGTCGCTGATTTTGCCGTTCTTCAGGATCAGCTCCTTGACCCGCTCCTCTTTTGGAACTACGCACGTACCACGGTCAGTTATAACGCCTGCGGCGTATCTCCGCTTATCTATTTTTTCCCCAGATCCCGATCCGGACAGGTCATTCAAAATCTCCTCGACTACGTAAGCGTTTGTGGTCCCCAGCGTTATTATAACGGTCCCCTGCTCCAAAGCTCGCTGCACTTCTTCCAAATTCTTTACGCCCTTCGCAATGAGCCGTTTCGATTCCAAAGGCGTAAGTGTTATCACAATCTTTCCTTTTTCTTTTGACATCGCTCTACTGCACCTGTTATCTGTAAGTTAACTTAACGTTGAGTATTAACTTGACTTTGTCACATTTCGAATTTACCGCAGAGAATGCTGAATTAGAGGTTTCGTTTATTAGCGGTTCCGCTCGTTAGCCAAACCTCCAAACCTACCTCTTCTGCGTTCTCCGTGAACTCTGCGGTTAATCTAACAATGTCAAGTTAATTTTAAGAGTAAATACCTATTATATCCGCGAGAATAGCACTTGCTGCTTCGATCGGTCCCGCACCTTTCCCAATTACCGTGATGTCCCCCGCCAGATCTGTTTTTATGGTTGCAACATTCAACGTGCCGCCAACATTAAGCGGATCATGTTTTGGCACTAACCGGGGCTTTACTTTCAAGCAGCCCGCCCTATCTACCTCGCCGATCAATTTTATCACGTAACCCGCATCATCCGCCAACTTCAATGCATCGGGCGTTATCTCCGCGATGCCCGCTACCGCTACGTCCTTATACGTTGCATTCAGCCCGAAGACGGAATTGGCAAGTATCACGAGTTTCACCGCGGTATCTATGCCATCAACGTCT
>JAUWPM010000116.1 GCA_030611585.1 Methanosarcinales archaeon
AATGACCACCCAAAAGAAGGATTTGGAAGCGGCGGAGTTCGTGCTGAGAAACCTTCGTAGACGCGGCTACAGCCGAACGCAGCTAAAAGAATTGGTGGACGATGTCTGTAACGCCGTGAATAAAGTTGAAAAATGAGCGAAACCATCGTCTCATCAGGGCTTGACATAGAAAGTGCACAGCATTTCGCTCACTGCCAAAGAATCCTGACCAGAGCAAAGTTTCAGATTGGCGATTCGGTAAGACTTACACGAAAAGGTAGAAGAGAGATAGGATTCCGACTTGCTGAGGGAAAACCCGTATACCGCCACCGGGGCAAGGTGAAAGAAATAAAAGTGCACGCTTTTGTGCGTGGCGAGCGTTACTATCGAATATGTAGATCCTGCATATAGTTCGCAGCGGTGTAGTCGCTGTGGTTATATAGGGAAGCGAGTGGGAAAAGCATTTAACTGCTCTAATTGCGGAGCAGTTGATCATGCAGATGTGAACGCGGCATTCAATATCAGTTCATATCCGAGCATAGATCGATTCGTTGTAGACAGAGATGCAACGAAGGGGAACACTGATACCCCCAGAGCGGCAATAGTGTGGATGCCACTAACCGCAGAACCCCCTATGCTTTAGCTTGGGGAGTATGTCAGGCTCTATCACTTCAACAGCTTCATCTTCAGTTATGTTGAAGCGTTCTTGTGTCTCCTCCACAAAGATTTTCAAGCTTAATAGAAAGCACTCAAAGTTGCTGTCGTTCATTTTCCACCTCTATTCAATATATCTACCTTTTTCCCCTTTAATAAATAGCACCCATGCGTTTCGCAAGCGAGAGAAGGATGTAACTGGCAGTAAGCACAGATGTTAAAACGCTTCTTCGCAACAGCCGAGTCCACATATTCCCCATCCTTTCCACGTTCGATACCCCACATGTATCGTATCAGAGCCTCTCTCTCTTCGCACGAAAGTATTGGCACAGGCATCGTGTAGCATTCACGTTATCAGCGACAGCCCAAGACAAAGCCCACCGCAAAAGCATACGATGTTTGTCAGCAGTACCCAGATTAGTTCTCGTTTTGTCATTTTTCAACTGGGGGATTCAATAACCATGCGCCTGTTAAGAAAGCTATGCAGCCCACCGTTGCGAGGGGCACTGTATAAGGTGATGAGATATAAAGCGATAAGAGACACACTATAAACCCGACAAAGAATAATCCTGGTGCGATAAGCCTATGCAATCGTGGTAATATCGGCTTTCTCATAGCCACCCAAAAAACGAAAGCAATCGCGAGTGCAGTCGACATCCGTTGCAACCTGTTTCGTAGTGAGTTCATTTTTTTCGGTTGTTTTTCAGCCAAATTATGTCCCCCTCAAGCTTCTTCAGTCGCTCACGTGCGTCAGCCAATTTGTTGTTTAAGTCATCAAGCCGGTTATTAGTCTCTTCTGATACTGTTTCAAGTCGAATCATTATGCGTTTTTCCACTGCATGTATCTTCCCTTCGAGTGCGTGCAGATCGTTATTTTCAATTGTCTTTATGCGGAACCAGCACCCGATGAAACAACTTAGCAGTGTGACAAACACCGATACAATCATTATAAATAATGCAAGATCGTCAAAAGCCACTTTAATCTCCCTCCTCGTTATACCATTTATGCTGAGTTAAATATGCCGCAGCCATCTTGCTTATCATAACGACAAAGAAGCCGATAATCGCTGTGATAACGCTCATTGCAAGGGCGTCCATAAACTCTTCTCTCGTCCACACTCCAAGTATCGCGCGTTCTTCTTCTCCGCCCATCAGATTGGTGCAATGGAACTCTGGACTTCAGTCCAGAGAGGAACTGGCACTTCACCTCCTCGTTTCCTGATTTTAATTTCGTATCCATTTCTGATAAGCCATACGCACACATCAGTGAAATATGCTTGTTCGGCAGAGTGTTCTGCTTCGTCATAAGCTGATTCTGCATCAGTCCAGTGAAGTTCTTCTTCGCCCATTTCCATTTACCCCTTCTGGGTTCCCCATCCCGTTATTTTACGAATGAGTATATTTTCAGTGCGGTAACCGCGAGCACGCCGGCGCCGAGCACGTACACAACCATCTTCGCGGTGCTTACCGCCTTTTCGTGATCCCAACCAAGTATTGTCACCAACATGCTTGCGAGTGGCTCTATGATTGCACTCAAAAAATACTCGTCTTCTGGTTCAGGTTCTTCTGCCATGTTTCTTCTTTTCACCCCCTCACTTAAATGCTTTTCCTATTATCCATACCACAGCTAAAATAGCTACGACAAGAAGTATCATGTTCATCGTTAAGCCCACGCCCTTACCAGAATTATCAACGAACTTGTCTGCGGTTGACGTTATCTTACTAACGATGAGATAGCCGAATATAAGTGTAAGTGCAGTCGAAACCAGTGGGATAAGGTACGGCACGAGCAGGATCAACGTAGGCGTGTGTGCTTCGTCAACGTCAAAGTCAACTCTGTGCGTCCAGTTATGCCCGGACGTTTTCACTGCTGATTGTCTATTAGTAATGGTAACGTCCAGCCCCTGCTTATAAAACTCGTCCTCAATATCCGCATTGGAAACGGAATCCAATGCACCAACCATATCGTCATCGTTAAGCGTTTCGTCCGCGATCGAATGCTTTGTAACAATCCCCAGCTTATCACCGGTTACCGGTACGTAATCACCTGGAATCGTCTTCGCACCACTGAGCCCGCTAAGGAACGTATTTAGCCAATTCATCATATCAGTCCAGAAATTGTCGTCTATTTCAGCCATCAGATTTGTGCAAGGGGACTCCGTCCTTCAGGGCGGAGAGGAATTGCACTTTTCACCTCCTGTATTTGCTTGTTTTAGGGGTTGCAGATAAGGTATCTCGCCACCCCACCTACGTTCGATTCGGCGTATTGCAAAAGTTGACAACGCCCGCACGATTAGCCGTGCCAGCCTGCTGTGCCGTGCTATTCTACCTGTAATAGGTATTAGACTATAATAAGCCTTTGTCAATGCGGGACTGAGTTTCGTATCACGATACCATCTCAGCGTGTCGAGATGCGGGAATACCATACTGCCCTGTAACGCAGTGAGTATCGGGCATGTTTCCAGTGATGATATGTCAATCGGGCATTTCGCTTCGCTAACGATTACTGTTCCCGTCTCCGGGAACGTTCTATTACCACCCGGGTCGTATTCGGCTTCGTATTCGTAAGTACCCACCTCGGATTCCTGCCATACCCTCTTCGCTACGCCGTTCTCATCGGTGATACCAGTCCCTATTTCCTCTCTTGTGTCGGCGGCGTTATACCGGTAGAATGTTACCTCTCTGCTTGAACCCATTTTCTCGTTGGTGAACACGTGGAACAAATGCGCTTCAATCGCGAATCCTTCATCTGGTTTTACCGTGTGCGGATTGGTCGTTATCCTTGATCGGTACGGTCTTCCTAACCATCCCTCAAGGGTAACGTTCGCGGGCGGCGTTGA
>JAUWPM010000007.1 GCA_030611585.1 Methanosarcinales archaeon
CAGTTCAAATCTTGCTCTTTGCTATCAGGCATTTATACCACATCTTCTTTTATCAGCGTAGATATGATCTGTCCATGTTGGAATAACAACGTGAATTGATTCGCTTAATATTGCCTCCTTTTCAAATATCTCTTCCTTCTTCCATAGCTTCTTCTTTGCTAAAACGGATCGTATTTCCATTATATTAATTATCGATGTGCTACCATAGATTTCATCTGTTATCAGATTTAAAATCTCCTTTGGTGCAGGCCAGAGCCTCATTCCAGACTCCAAATCTTCCTTTTTACACAAAACATTTAATATCACATCTGTGTCTAAAAATACTCTAAGCACGCTCTCGCCTCAGTTCTTTTATTATGTCAGTGGATGTTTTTCCTTTTGGAATGGCTCCTTCAAACACACCCAAAAGCCCATCGCCAAGCATTTCGTCTGATGTTGCCTTTTTAGGTTTATACCCGTATTCTTCCGCATATTCTAATATCTCTTCGACTTTTATTGGCATTTTCTACCTCAATTAATTTATTTGTTTCCTATATATACCCACGCTCCACCAGCACTTCCGCATTTAATATGGACGCACCGGACGCGCCCCTTATTGTATTGTGTCCTTGCACGATATACTTTATCTCGTTTTCCATTCTCCCAGCTCTTATTCGCCCTACCGATACGCTCATTCCATTTCCTGCATCGCGGTCTAACTTCGGCTGCGGTCTATCCTGCTCCTCGCGCACGATTATCGGCTTCTCAGGTGCGAAAGGCGTTTTTATATCGCTGGTAAAGTTCTTAAACGCCTCTTTTATCTCGTCGGCACTCACGCTTTCCGCGAAGTTCGCCCATATCGCCATAGTATGACCGTCAATTACCGGAACGCGATGGCACGAAGCACAAACAGTGAATGGTGCATTTCTTATCTCGTTTCCTTCCAGCGTGCCGAGAATCTTGAGTGGCTCGCTCTCCATCTTCTCCTCCTCTCGCCCTATAAACGGTATCACGTTATCCAGTATCGCCATTGACGGCAAACCCGCATACCCGGCACCCGATACTGCCTGCATCGTTGAGACGTGCACCGCTTTTATCCCGTAGCGCATCAAGGGCTTCAAACTTAACGCCATGACGATTGTCGAGCAGTTAGGATTCGTTATAATAAATCCATCCCAGCCCCGCCTCGACTTTTGCTCCTCAATCAGTGCTAAATGGTCCGCGTTTATCTCCGGAATAACCAGCGGCACGTCCTTTTCCATTCTATGTACCGCAACGTTACTGGAAACCGCGCAGCCCGCCCGTGCACATCTCTTCTCCACTTCGCTTGCTATTTCTCCCGGCAATGCAGAGAACATAATCGAGAGGTCTTCGTTCTCTGAAGTGCCAACGTCATCCAGCGATTTTACCACCATCTCCGCAGCTTCAGCAGGCATTTCAGAAGGTAAGAACCACTTAGCCACCTCTTTATATCTCTTACCCGCACTCCGCTCAGAAGCAAACAGTGCTCCAAGCTCGAACCACGGATGACCGTCCAGGAGCTGCACGAACCGCTGTCCCACGCTTCCCGTTGCACCCAAAATCCCCACTTTTCGTTTTCTCATAAGCCCCATCCATAAATCCTTCTTCTGAAAAGGATTTAAATGTTAAAGGTTTTTATGCGGGTATTTAAAGTGGATGTATAAAGGTGATAAACAGTAATGGCAAGATTTCCAGAAGCGGAAGCAAGGCTCTTCCGGGTGAAAATATGCATGGATTGTAATGCGCGAAATGCAATGAGGGCGAAGCGGTGCCGGAAATGCAACTCGGACAACTTGCGGATGAAATCCACGCATAGAAGCAAATAAATAGATAGATAAACGATCGCTCGATCGCTTGTTTGGCATTGGCGTTCATTGCGGGAGTATTATCCAATCTATGAGAAAGGGTAAAGTAATAGCGGTAGCGGGAAAGGGAGGAACCGGAAAAACAGCTATTGCCCGGTAAATCGCCTCATACGGATGATTATTGAAGATCATAAAAATGAAGATATTTGTCAGTGGCACGGTGCAGGGTGTTGGTTTTCGTCCGACGGTATATAGAGTAGCGAAATCACTGGATTTGAAGGGCTATGTGCTAAATAAAGGCTCAAACGTCGAGATAGGCATAGAAGGAAGCGATGAGAATGAAGAATTCCTGGATGCGTTGCAGAAGAAGTTGCCTCCGCTTGCCGCAATTGATAAAATCGAGATAAAGGACGATCCTATTGTTGGCTATGACGATTTTGAGATCATAAACAGCTCAGAGGGGAAAAAGACCTCTGTCACGCCGGTGGATACGGCAATATGTGCGGAGTGCGTACGAGAGCTGTTTGACGAGGATAACCGTCGGTATCTCTATCCGTTTATTAATTGCACCTCCTGCGGCGCGCGGTTCTCGGTCATTGAGAACGTCCCTTACGACCGGGTTAGTACCTCGATGCGAGAGTTTAAGATGTGCGACGATTGCTTCGCGGAACACACAAATCCTATGGACCGGAGATTTCATGCGCAAACGACTTCCTGTCCACGCTGCGGTCCGAAGTACACGCTTTATGACCGAGCGGGGACGGTGCTGGATGATAAAAATCCGATAGCGACCTTTGCACAGTTGGTTGATGAAGGATCGGTGGGAATAGCCAAGAGTTGGGGTGGCATGCACATTATCTGCACATTTGAGCAGGCGAACCGGATGAGGGAACTCTACAGTAGGCCAGCAAAGCCTTTTGCAGTGATGTTCAGGGATTTGAATGCAATAGCGAAATATGTGGAGTTAGATAGCGACGAAGAGAAATTGCTGACCTCGGCACACCGGCCAATTGTGCTTTTAGATAAGAAGTCGTATTCGGGTTTTTTGTCGGCTATTTCACCGGGATTGAGGACGGTTGGCACGTATTTACCATATTCGGGTTTACATTACGTTCTGTTCCATTATCTGAATGCCGACGGGATTATAATGACCTCTGCAAACGTTTCGGGGGAACCAATGGTCATCATAAATGAGGACGCATTCAAGTTAAACGCGGATTGCTTCCTCTTGCACAATAGGAGAATAGTGAACCGGCTGGACGATTCGGTCGTTCGGTGCTATGAAGGCGATAAATTCTTCTTGCGGAAATCACGGGGTTTTATCCCTTCTGTCCAAAAAGTCCCGTATAATGATAGGATCTTGTCTTTAGGCGCGATGGAAAACGTCTCGTCCAGTATTTCAAAAGAGGGTAACGTTTATACAAGTCAATACATCGGCAGTACGTTCCATTATCCCACGGTAGAATTTTTAGCGTCCGGTACGGAGCACCTGCTGAAACTTTTGGGGCTGTCGCTGGCAGACATTGATGCAATTGGGGTGGACCTGCACCCACGATATTCAACGAAGAAGTACGGCAAAACGCTGGCTGAGGATTTTCAAATCGAATTGGTCGAGGTGCAACATCACTGGGCGCATGCAGCTTCATTGATGCTCGATAAGGGTGTGGACGAAGTAGTTGCATTGACCTTAGATGGAACGGGCTACGGAACGGATAGGAAAGCGTGGGGTGGAGAAATCCTCTGCTCGCGTTACGACTCCTTTGAACGCGTGGGGTCGTTGGAGGAGATACCGCTTATCGGTGGCGAGATGGCGATAAAAGACATCAGAAGGTTGGTGTTCGCGATTCTGTCGCTCTTAGGCAGAGATGCAGATGCGGCGCAGTTCACGACTGAAAAGGAAGCGAAGGTAATGGAGAAGCTCATGAATAAAGCACCGAAGACCAGCAGCTTCGGCAGGGTCTTGGATGCGTTGTCATGCTATCTCGGCATCTGTGATAGGATGACGTATGATGGTGAGCCGGCAATGAAGCTCGAACGATATTTGGCGCTGGGAGAGCCGGCGTATGAATTTGAGACATCCGTTGAACGCCGCACCGATCGTAAGGTCGTTATGACTCTGCCGCTGTTTGACCAATTGGCGGAGTATCGGATAAGCACGGAAAAGGCTAAGGCGGACGTCGCTTATTCCTTCGTTTACGCTTTGGTTGAGGAGATGGTGGAGATTGCCGCGGAGGCGTGCGATAGTACTGGCATTCCCGCTATCGGGATAACCGGCGGAGTCTCGTACGATGTGCCGATTGTCAGGATGGCGGAAGAGTTGGTACGGGAGAAAGGAGTGAGGTTTTTAACTCATGATAAGATACCAAATGGTGACGGTGGTATTTCGGTGGGGCAAAATGCTATCGTTGGGCATTTAAGGAACGGGAATAAAAGTTGAGTACGATGTGTTTGGCAATACCGGCGAAAGTGGTGGAAATTAGCAGTAGTGAAGGAGGAGTAAGGAGAAAGGCAAAGGCGGATTTCGGCGGCGTCTCCCGTGAGATTGACATCTCATTGGTAGACGTAAACATAGGCGACTACGTCATTGTGCATGCAGGCTTTGCCATTGAGATAATAGACGAGCAGGAGGCTAAAGAGACGTTGAAAATATGGCAAGAGCTGATCGAGAAATATGAAGCATTGGCTTAGCTTAGCCTATCTTAGATTAGATGCGGGTTGGAGGCTCTTTAAGACGCCGATTAACACTGATTAAGCGAGTTTAGAGGTTCAGCTCGTTAGCGGCTCAGTCACATGACCAAACCGCCAAACCGCTATATTATCATCTGTGTCAATCCGCGTTAATCTGTGTCTATATAATTTGAAGACACGGATTTACACACAACTTTTTTACCTTCGGTAAAAACATTGACTAAAATATTCCTGATGTTTTTCTTTTAGCACAGGTTTTCTTTTTGTAAAAAAGAAAAAGTGTTGTGTCAACGATTTAGGTTTTCTTGAACATTTTCCTTATCTCTTCTCCAACGGTCTCGATCTGATGCTGCCCTATCTCCTCTCTACTCGCCTTCAAGAACGGAATTCCCCTTTTGTACTCCTCAACCCATTCTTGCGCGAATTCGCCGCTCTCCACTCTCTTCAGCGTCTCTTGCATCTTCGCCTTCACTTCCGGCCCGATGATCTTGTGACCGACAGACCACATGCCGTATTCCGCGGTGTTCGAGATGACCTCAGCCATGCGCTTTATTCCACCCTGCCAGACAAGATCAACGATTAATTTCATCTCGTGCACGCACTCGAAATACGCCATCTCCGGTGGATAGCCCGCTTCTACTAAAACTTCAAACCCGTTCTTCATTAATTCTACCAGACCGCCACAGAGCACACACTGCTCACCAAACAGGTCCTCGTACGTCTCCTGTTCAAACGTACACTCCAGGATGCCCGCTTTTGTCCAGTGCATCGCCTTCGTCATTGCCAACGCAACTTCCCGTGCATTCCCCGACGGATTCTGCTTCACTGCTACGAGCCCCGGAACGCCGAAGCCATCTAAATACGCCACTCGCTCCTCTGTGCCCGGCGCCTTTGGCGCAACCATGATCACGTCAACGTCCTCAGCCGGAACGATTCGTTTAAAGCAGATGTTAAATCCATGTGAGAAGCAGAGCGCCTTTCCGGCTTTCATGTGCTGCTTTATCTGCCGCTCGTAAATCTCTGGTTGTACTTCATCGGGCAGCAGAATGTGAACAATGTCTCCTTTTTTCGCTGCCTCATCTATGGGCATAACCTCAAACCCGTCCTCTTTCGCCTTCTTCCAGCTTGGGTTTTTACTGCCGCCTAATATCTCCGTCTCCCCTATGATTACGGCAACTCCGGAATCTCTTAAGCAGTTTGCCTGTGCATCTCCCTGTGCCCCGTACCCCATTACTGCGATCGTCTTATCTTTTAAAATGCTCTCGTCTACATCCTCGTCATGTAATACGTTCATGGTATCCTCACCCAGTTGTTGTTTATCTAAACAATTTTTCGTATATATATGTTGATGATGTTGATGCTTTTCGATTTCAACACGTTTCTAAAAAATCAAGAGAGCCTTATCGCCGGAATCCAGCTATAATAAACCCTCCCATTAGCGTCAATGAATTTATCGCAAGCGATAGTTCCACCTGTTGCGATGAATGGCGATTTATGGATAATCTGCGGATAAGAACCGGTTTTAATGGTATAGTTGTATGTTTCGTTTGCTTGTAACGTGAAAGATTTGTTAAAGGAGATGTTGCGCCAATCGCCAACATAGCCGTTCCAGTGTGCTTCTGCTATTAATGTTCCGTTTGAGTAATAGAAAGCAGCATATTCGGTATGCCCGCCCGTGCCTGAGCAGGGGTAGGTGTAAAGCTTTTGCACGGTAATTGTTTGATTTGGCTTGATCGTGCCGTTGTGTCTGCCGGAGATGCTTGGGTATGTACCATGACCTGTATCAAAGATATTTGTTGGTGTCGGTGCAAAGTAATTCTCCCAAGGCATCATCAGCGGATAACTGTCATTATCACCATCAATGCTATAAGGCGTATCTCCAACTCCATCTCCGTTTAAATCGCTTCCGTTGTAATCGCTCCAGTAGTTCCCAAGGTAGTTTGTGTATGCAGTGCCGTTGTGTGTATAGATTATAGGTGTAGTGGAGTTCCATGTATTGGTTGAATTATAAGAATAAGCATTGTCTGTGTTGTTTATGAAGTTGTTGAAGTATATTTTGTTGTTGTTGGAAGAATAGTGGAGGCGGATTCCACAGCAGTTCTTTGAAACGGTGTTGGTGATTATTGTGTTACTATTGCTGGAAGAAGATAGGTAGATGCCAACATTGTCATTCCAACTTACAATATTGCCAGAGACCGTATTATCGGTGGATGAATGGTATAATAATATGCCTCCTTTCTCGTTGTTCAAAACTGTGTTATTGTTAATAGAATTTTTAGATGAATCGGAGAGGTGAATACCTGCATAATTGTTCAAGAGGGTATTATTGATAATCGCATTGTTCGACGAATAATCTAAGAAGAGCCCATCCTCTCGATTAGAGTTTAACCGATTACCAATTATAGTTGTATTAGATGTGCAAATTAAACGGATTCCATAATCGTAGTTATTTGAAATAGTATTTCCAATGAGTGTTGGGGAAGAACAACTACAAAAGATGCCATCAGCGCCGTTATCCGAAATGTTGTTATAAGTTATTGTTGGATCGGATGATTCAAAGCAACTTATGCCATAATTGTAGTTTGAAATTATTGCATTAGTTGTAATTATTGGATTAGAATAAGAATAACATTCTATTCCAAATCCGTTGTTTGTTATTATGTTATTTGTAATTATTGAATTTGAAGAATGAATACAACCTATCCCATAACCACTATTATTTACTATTACATTATTATAGATCGTTGAATTAGAAGAATCACAGATTATAGCTTTTTTAGCATTTGTTATTGTATTATTGTTTATTTCGATGTTGCTGGAATCGAATAAAACGATACCATATTCATTATTGGAGATATTGTTGTTTGTTACATTGCAATAATCTATACAATCAAGATATATTCCTGCCCGATGCGTTGCTCCTTTAACCGTGAATCCTAATATATTCACATAATCCGCTGTTACTTCAAAGACATGATCATCTGGATTTGCAGCTTGAACAATTGTTAAAGCAGAACCATTCTCAGACTTAATCGTCAAACGCTTGTTCACATCCACATTCTCAGTATAAATTCCATCCATCACGATAATCGTATCACCATCATTTGCATCGTTTATACCCTCTTGAATCGTATTCCATCTGTGGTTTGCGGGATCATCTTCAAAATCATCATCAACGTATATCACTTTTGACTGATATACGGTGAGATGCCCCGTCCATATAAGGTCATCACTCCCAGCTTGATTTATCGTAACATCTTCGATAATGCTGATAATTTCCTCTTGCGTCTTATCCGATACATCTATCGCTCCTAATTCTGGACCTGCCCCGTCTAAATCAAGAATGCTGTCAATGTATTCATAGGAAGAAAGCCCGTAAACTCCATCCCTTCCAGAAGAAAGCACGATTATCGTGTAATTCCCAGTATCTGCTTCGCCATCTACTTTTATCTTCCGATAGAAGTTGTAATTTAATGTGGGGACGGTATCTATCATAACGCCATATAAACCATCCGTTCCAGTCCCGTTACCCCCTTTTGGTGATATTGCTACGATTTCGACATAATCCTGCCGTGAACTCCCATATATCTCAAAGCTGTTACCTAAAGAAACCGTATCCGTTGATAGATTTACCGTAAGCCCTTCTTCTATCATCAATATCGTAATAGCTCCATCATAGTCTTCACCAGAAGCATCTCCTGGGCCCACCGCCCTACCGATAAATCCTTTTATTCTGTAAGACCCGGGAATCATCCAATCCGTCTCTATTTCCGCTTCGAAACAACCAAATTCGTTGATTATAACGTCATTCAGCTCGGGTCTGACGTAATCATCTATTGCGATGTCAATGGTCTCTCCGGCATTTGCCGTTCCAGAGATCGTTAGATTTCTGCCAATTATCCATGTGGACGGCATACTGAAGGTAACAGCCTTCTCAGAAACGGTTATATCTATGCTATCATCCAAACCAGCAGTAGTATCTGTGACGGTTATCGTATATGTTCCGGTATCGTTGAAACAGACTGCATATTCTTTTCTACCATCAGGCGAATCTATTATGTCATCGAAAGGACCAGAAGTGTCATAAGGGGGATTATCCTCATAGCCTGCCGGGAATATCGTATGCGCAGCGTCTGAACTGTTTAGAGTTATGTTATGATAAAGACCGCCAGCTACTGTGAGCCTTACCTTTTCCAACTCGACTATACTGGTTTTTTCTGCTTCAATGGTAATATCAGCTTTGTAAACCGCTAATGTTATTGCGCAAGTTGACACATCCAACCCTCTCGCATTTTCCTCTTCTGGTCTAACCCAAAACGTGTAAGTGCCAACTTTCCATCCTGTTGTATTTATCCGCTTCGACTCGTTCTCAGAGCCATATTCAAGAAGTTTGCTCACGTTTATATCGTCAAATTTCTGGTCATGGTCTGCTAGATTTTGAGTTAACACATATCCCTCTGGTGTAACAACTTTTAGATCAACACAGTCATTTACATCTAAATTGCTCGTAAAGCATATTCCTAACGGAGTGCCCTGTGTTATGCTTGAGACTCCCGTCTCGCCTACTTTAAACCACAGAGCCATATATGG
This sequence comes from Methanosarcinales archaeon, assembly GCA_030611585.1. Classification (GTDB taxonomy): domain Archaea; phylum Halobacteriota; class Syntropharchaeia; order Alkanophagales; family Methanospirareceae; genus JACGMN01. Next base: position 9,084 of record JAUWPM010000007.1, read on the forward strand.
TGAATCTACCGAAAGCAACTCCCATTGATTTTCATAAGTGGCATTGTACAATCCTTCTATCATACCACTTGTATTCAGCCAGCCAGTGCTATTGGATGTAACTACATGCCCTTTAGCCGGCGTGCCTTCTACACCAATCGCTGTTACCGATCCGGTCTTGTTCCCACCACACATAAACTGCACATTCTGACCTATCAATACAAAAGTGGTGTTCCCATCCATGGAAATCGTAACGTTATCGGGATTTACAATATAGCCATTCCTGACGGTTGTTTGCGTGACATCGCTTCCAGATGTTGAATGCGACAATATCGAAACTACCGAAAGAAGCATTATCAATGCCAACAATACGCCTATTATCGCTTTCTGCCATCTCTTGCTGTCTTTGTCTTTCATCTTACTCGCTTTCATTTATGCTTTCGTTTCCAAAATATAACTACTCGTTGCCGGTTAAATTGTATCGTGATTCTATTTCTCCACCCCTGCACCTATCCCAATAGCCGTAACTCCCGTCCTGAACGACTGCTTCACACCAAAATGTTTCATCAACTCCAAAAATCGGTCTATCGTTTTCGGCTCTTCTGTGAGTTCGATTATCAGTGAGTCCAACGTCGCATCAACGATCTTCGCTCCGTACGATTCCGCAAGTTGCATGACCGTAGAACGGGCATTTGAATCCTTCACGTGCACCTTCATAAGGCATAAATCGCGGATAATCGCCTTCTTCTCCGCCAAATCCACCACCTTTACCACTTCTATCAGATTGCTGAGCTGCTTTCTCACCTGCTCTAACTCGCTCTCAGAACCCTCTATCGCCACCGTCATCCTCGATAACCCTTCCTTCTCGCACGGCGAAACGGTGAGCGAGGTGATATTGATCCCGCGCATCGTGAACATGCCGGACATTCTCGTCAGCACTCCCGGATGATCCTCTACCAATAATGAAATTATATGCGTGTGCATCTTTCCGTTCCTATCATTCCTATAACTCCGCCACCGGGAGGAATCATTGGCAATATCTTATCCTCCTTATCCACGACCATATCAATAACCGCGGGCTTCCCGGACTCGAACGCGTTATGCAATGCGTCTTTCAAATCCTCCGGCTTTTCCACTCGCTCGCCGTAGCAGCTAAATGCTTCTGCCAGCTTAACAAAATCGGGCGTTACGCCCAAGCCCGTCTGCGAGTACCTCTTTTCGAAGAACAGTTCCTGCCACTGCCTTACCATCCCTAAATACCGATTGTCAAAGATGCAGACCACTACGGGAATATCGCTCTCAACGCAGGTCGCCAGGTCCTGACAGGTCATCAGGAAACTTCCGTCACCTGCAATGTCCACGACCTTCTTATCCGGTGCCGCGACTTTCGCCCCGATCGCTGCGGGAAATCCGAATCCCATCGTTCCCAGCCCGCCGGAGGTTACAAACGTACGTGGTTTCTTCGTCATGTAATAATGTGCGGCAAACATCTGACACTGTCCCACTTCCGTTGTAATTATCGTATCATCATCTAAGATTCGATTCAGCTCTTTTATTAACATATCTGATTGAGACGTTCCCTCTCTTCTGACGTCTTTTATACACTCTTCACACGCCGAGTGCATCTTTCTTATCCGCTGCACCCACACGTTCTCGTTAGTACCCGCGGTTCTTTTCTTCTTCTCCAGCCATTTGATTATATCAGCAAGCGCAAGCTTTACATCCCCCACAATCGGTATATCCACCTGCACGTTCTTGTTTATCTCAGCCGCGTCTATGTCTACGTGTATCAACGTTGCGTCGGGAGCAAACTGGTCCAATTGCCATCCTGTTAACCGATCGCTGAACCGCGTTCCCACGGCAAGCAGTGCATCGCATTCATTAATCGCCCTGTTCGCATAGATGCGTCCGTGCATTCCAGCCATACCCAGGGAGAACGGATGACCCTCTGGAATAGCGCCTTTGCCCATAAGCGTTGTTACTACGGGAGCACCGAGGAATTCCGCCAAATGACGCAGCTCTTCCGCGGCATCCGCGCTGATAATACCTCCGCCTGCTAATATCAGCGGTCTCTCAGCGTTTACTAAAGCCTCAACCGCTTTCTTTATCTGTATCTGATTTGGTTTTATGTTCGGCTTATAGCCCGCGAAAGTCTCCTTCGGATGCAAATCCACTTCCGCCTTCGTTGCTAAGACGTCCTTTGGCAGGTCAATCAAAACGACCCCTTTCCTTCCGGTATTGGCGATATAAAACGCGTTATGAATGACTTTCGGTAAATCTTTCGTTCTCGTTACGAGGAAGTTATATTTCGTGACGGGCATGGTGATGGTGAAGGTGCTTGCTTCCTGGAATGCGTTGCTTCCTATTGCTGAGGTTGGCACCTGCCCGGTTAGTGCTACTACGGGCACAGAATCCATACTTGCATTCGCCAGTCCTGTAACGAGGTTCGTGGCACCGGGACCTGAAGTGGCGATACAAACGCCCGTTTTGCCTGAAACACGCGCATAGCCGTCCGCAGCGTGTGCCGCACATTGTTCGTGCCTCATTAATATATGCCGTACCGCATCCTCCTTATACAGCACTTCGTATAAATCTAATAATACTCCGCCGGGAATTCCAAAGGCTACTTCCACTCCTTCGTTCTTCAATTCATCCACCACTATTTCCGCACCGCTCAACTTCTCTTTCGCCATTTCCCTCTTCCCCTTTCTATGATAGTAACCGTTCTGACAGTTGTGGGTGAGTATAGTATAGGTTATCCATTTAAATAAACTGATTTAAACACGTAAAAATAAAAGTGTTATGAAGAAATGACGCCACTACTCATATTTCTTCTCGCTCTGGTCTTCATCCTAATTCTGACCACGAAATTGAAGGTCAATCCTTTTTTGAGTTTGATTAGCGTATCCATATTCGTCGCTCTTTTAGCTGCAAAACCGTTTGATGGACTGGAATCTATTTTAACTGGTATGGGCCGGGTGATGTACCAGCTTGGGATAATCATCGTTTGCGGCAGTATCATTGGCATGGTCTTGGACGGAATTGGCGGGACGTCAGTAATCGCAGATGATATTATACGCCTGTCGCGAAAGCCCGTCTTGGCATTGAATGTACTCGGATTCCTCGTGGCGATCCCGGTGATGTGCTGCATCTTAGCCTACGTGATCTTCATACCGATCGCACGCGAGATTGCCGCTAAGCAGAAGATACCGATTGGCGTGGTTGCAACATCGCTCAGTCTCGGTACGCTTGCGTCGTACGAGCTTATCTATCCCGCACCGGGCGTTTATTCCGCGGCAACCGAACTCGGCGTTGTGGGAACAGACATCGTTCTGCTTGGTATTCTGATTGCGATCCCCACGTCAGTAGCGGGCTATCTGTACGCGAAGCGGTTTTGCCAGCTTGGAGCGGTTCCAACGAGCGTGGTAGAACAGCAAAGCGAGCGAATAAGCAGATTGCGTGCGTATCCACCAATCGTCGTTCCGTTAGCGCTTATATTTTTGAAGCTCATTGTTCCCATTCCGGTACTCGATTTCCTGGGCAATCCAAATATCGCACTGTCAATCGGCGTTTTCCTCGCTTTTATCGCGGCTTATGGGTTCGGACGCGAAAAGGTCAACACGTGGACATGGGAAGCGGTACAAAGAGGCGGTGGGATACTCATGGTTCTGTGCGCCGGCGGTGCGCTGGGCTCTACCTTAGCAATGACCGGCGTGGGTCAAGAGATAGGCGCAATCATTATACGATCTGGATTGCCCGCGCTATTCGTCCCCTTTCTGGTTGCCGTTGCCATCCAGAGCGTGCAGGGCTCGCGGCTCGTAACGTTTTTGATCGTTCCCAGCATAATTATGCCGATTCTGCCTGAACTCGGCTTGCCCCTTGAAATTGCACTGATGTCCATGGCTTCCGGCACGTTCTTAGTATCACATGCGAATGACGCATATTTCTGGACGGTGATCGAGCTTGCAGACATGGCTCCGTCTGCGGGGTATCGCTGTTACACAATTGGCGGAATGGTACTCGGGGCAGTGGCTTTGGTTATGACTGTTTTGGTGTATTTCTCAGGCATATTCGTGGTGTAGAAAGATTTTAATGCGATATTTAGCAATTATTAACCATGGTTAGCGTCGTAGTGGAAAGATATATCAGATTTTGCGAAAGCAGCTTTGGAGGCACACTTATGACTAAAGAAGCTGACGATCTCAGAAAAGAGTTAGTAGGGAAGCGGAAAATTCTTGATGTGGGTTGCGGCATAGGTACCTTCGAACAAAGATTACCGGAATTAAATATCATCGGGGTTGATACAGATGAAGAAATGATTAAAGCTGCGAGAGCAAGAACAACAAATACTTATTGCCTCGCTGACGCAAAACAATTACCCTTTCTCAACGCTTCTTTTGATGCTCTATTCTTTGTTACCTGTTTGGAATTTCTGGAGGATTATAAAGCTGCAATAGATGAAGCAGTTAGAGTTTTAGAACCGGAGGGGAAATTAGTTGTAATGGCTTTAAATCCGGAATCAGAATATTTCAAAATCCATTATTCAAAAGAAGGTTCTTATTTCCGTAGAATGAAACATAAAAACCTTGGAGAAATGGTTGATTACATTGAGCCACGTTTTAATCTTCAAACTCATTATTTTTTAGGCGTTGACGGAGAAAAGATCTTCGATACTGAAGATAAAGAGTATGCAAGTTTGTTTATAATAAAAGGTATTAAGAAATAGGGATAAGATGATAATCGCGGAAATCACGATTGTGCCCATAGGAACAAAAACGCCAAGTGTGAGCAGGTACGTGGCAAAAGCAGTGGATGAACTGAGGAAATTGGGATTGAACCCTGAACTTACAGCAATGGGCACGATATTCGAATCGGAAGACATCACATTGATTTTAAAAGCTTTTGAAGCGGTGCACGAATCGGTTTTCGCGCAGGGCGCGGTACGGGTCGTCACAACCCTGAGGATAGATGAACGGCGGGATAAGGAGGGCAGTATAAAGCAAAAGATGCGTTCTGTAATTTCTGGTCGAGAAAACCCAAATTGTTGACACTGATTAACGCTTGTGGGCTCCGCCCACATTCCCGCAAGTCCAGAAAGGGCTTAATTAACACAGATGATAAGAATCAACACGGGTAAACAAAAATAAATCCGTGTAAATCAGTGTTAATCTGTGTCTTAAACAGAATTATGGCAGTTATACTTGATATACAATAAAAAATATAGACAAAGCCGGTAACATCGTACCGCTATGGAGTAATTGTGATTTTGGTGCCAAAAACGATTGTGAGGCAGGCCTCGTCATTGATGCAGATTCCCGTCCTCATTCAATACCCTCAGCATCTCCACAACTGAGAATGCAGCGCGCGTTATGCCCATGCTCCGACTATCAGTATCCGTACCCGCAAGATACAGGTTCTTGATAGGCGTGCGAATATCAGCGATTTTCCCGTCAATCGTAACCGCCGCTTTTTCCGGTATCGTAATTTGTTCATGCTGCAGCTCAATGTGCTTTTCGATTTTCGGGATAGCGCGGTAGATCGTTTCGTATGCCTTCTTCGTCTCTGATTGTTCAGATTTGTTCTCATCAATCACAAACCCAAATCCCACGAGCTGCTTATCCTTTGGCGCAAGTGATGAGTCGTAATTGCTGATTGGGATTGCCCAGTACGGATTATCCCTAAACCATACTTCGGAACCAATGTAGTTAAAAGCGTCCAGTTTCTTCTCCAGACCCAACCAGATGGCAAGGCTCTTAGCCTGAGCGATTCCATTCAGGTCTTCTACATACGACTTCGGAAGGTCATCAACGACAGAAGGCAGATTCTTTGCAAAGCCGGTGTAGATAACCATATCGGCGTAGTAGATTTCGTCTGCCTCGACACCCACCACCCTGCCATTCTCGACAAGAATTCGTTTTACCTCGCTTTCCGTCTTGATTTTAACCGTTTTTGGGAGCGAGTAGAGAACTGCGTTGAGCACCGATTTGAGCCCCTTGCGTGGGTATCCATGTGAATTGCTACCCCTCGTTGCTGCAAGCCCACCAATGTATGTAAGCGGGCTGTAAAGATTGTTACGCTGGATCGAGGATGCAAATGAGCTGTTCAATCTTGCCCTGAGCGATGCATGAAGGTTGGAGGGTGATAGAGACTGAAGTATGGATTCGGTTTGCTGTGGCTTTTCTATTTTCGCAACCATGGTTTCAAACTGCTCCTGCGTGACGCTGTTCTTGATGAAGTCGCTGCCTGTCAGAACCCGGTGTGCAGACATCTCCTTCATTGACTTGCCAGACAGAAAGTACGAGATTGTGTTGATAAAATCATACGTGTCTTTTGAGAGTGTGCGCGGCAGCAAGTCGTACACCGACTGTTTTGAGAGGTCCGTGCCAAAAGTAGAGAGCGTAAGCATTTTGGTAATAGTCGGTGTCAGAACGAGTCGGTCCTTCTTCGGAAGTACATCGAACGTCACAAATTCCTTTAGATTCGATGGTATCTTGACAAAATCGGTATCTGTTCTTGCATAGTAATACCCGTGATCTTCAAACACAGGTATATAATCAAAATAAGTATCTATAAGCCGCTTTAACGGACCTTCCGTAAGACCCGTGATTGAGTGCGGTCCCGTATCAACCTGAAAACCGTCTACCGTGTAACTGTTGCAGTTTCCACCAACGTACTGCATCTTTTCAAGTATCAGGACGCTCTTACCGTGCTTTGACAGCGTCAGCGCTGCCAGGATCCCACTTATCCCCGCGCCGACAACGATGACATCGTACTTTTTCATTTTTTTGTTGCATATAAAGTATAACTGCCTTCTCTTTAAGACACAGATTTACACTGATTTACGCGGATTTATTTAGGTCGAACATTGTTGATTTTCATCATCTGTGTTAATTAAGCCCTTTCAGGGCTTGCGGTGATGTGGGCAGAGCCCACAAGCGTTAATCTGTGTCTATAATTTATTTCTCTCATTGCTGGTCGTTAGTTATACAAAGGTAGTATCTAATTTGACAACATCATACACAAATATAAAAAAGTTTATCCGCAAATGTGACAGTGTCAAATAAGCAAAAAGTGCGGTCTGTAACTTCTGGTTCAGATTAATTATAGACCTCTCCAGCTTTTCTGCTCCATAGCCAAAAACGCCTGCTGTTCGTCCTGATTCATTATCGTTAGGTCTACCTCGATCTCCGCACCCAGATTCTTTATCGGCTCGCTCACCGAGTTCACAAGATATTGCCTGATCTGGGCGGGAATACCAGCAAAGGGAAGAGCCATGGTAACCAGAACCTTGCCCTCTTTGACTTTAATATCCTTAACTATCCTTAGGTCAACCAGGGTGCGGTCAATTGCAGGATGCTTTACCTCTGCTATTGCCTTGCGAGCGTCTTCCTCCGTTATCTCTTTTTCCTTCCAGTTAGCTTTTTTCGCCATGTCTTCTTTCACCGCTCTTATCCGGTTTTAAATAAACACGCGGTCTAATTATGACATCATCAAATTTCAGTAGTTGCCTATCGGTCGCTTCTCCTTCTTATCCACCTGTATCTCCTCTATCCGTGTATACGGATAATTACCCGTTTCGTCCTTCTCCTCTGCTTTCACCATGTCCCAGATCGTAAGCAGCGCCACCGATAAACCATGAAGTGCATCCATCTCCACACCGGTTTTCCCCACGGATTTCACGAATACCGACGCTTTTATCTCCGTCTCGCCCACTGCAAATTCAACCTTTACGGTTTCGATATTTATCTGGTGGCACATAGGTATTACCTCTGGCGTCTTCTTCACCGCTAATATCGCCGCTATTTCCGCACACTCAAGCACGTTACCTTTTTTGGTAGTCCCGCCGGTTATCTTCTCCACCGTGCTACGTTTCAATTGTATCCTGCCGGAAGCTACGGCTACGCGCTCGACCTCGCCTTTTTCGCTTATATCTATCATACTCGCGCTGTGCTGCTGCATTGTTCAGTTACCTCACTCACGTCATGGCGGTGGCCAGACGCCGAAATATATCTCCATCCCGATGATCACAACGCCGATAAAAACGCCTATGAGCAGTATCATCTTCGGGGAGAATTTTACTGCGGATTCTTCAACGTCGTAATAGCGCATCAATCCGGCAGAGGACATGAGCCCACGATCTTCTCCTTTGCCTCCCCCGCCTTTCTTATCCGTTTTCTTCGCTTTCTTCGTTCCTTTTCCTTTTACCATAGCCGCTCTCCTATTACATTATACTCTTACCTTACCGTTTACTCTTTAATTATCCTCACTTTCGTGCCGTTAACGTCAAGAATATCTTCATCGTTTTCGATTTTGCTAATATCGTTACAGAACTCTACCTTCGTCGCCGTTGCATTCTCCATATCTCCCGTATCCAAATCCTCCACGTAGATCTCCAGTTTACCCAACGGTGCATTTAGCGGGATACCATGCTCAGATTTGTATCTTCTGACGGCTCGGGTAATATCCGCGATTAAGTCACCTTCCATCTCTGCTTCTGCATTGATCATATCCTGCTTTACCTCCGGCCAGTGCTCTTTATGCACGCTCTTTCCCGGTTCGACGTAGGAATACATCTCCTCGGCGTAAAAGGGAATGAACGGTGCAAGCAATTTAGAAAGCGTCTTTAGCGTCTCGTACAACACATATTTGGCGGATTCCTTTCCTTCATCGCCCGAACGGCCGTACAACCGCGACTTCACCAGTTCAATGTAATCGTCCGCAAGCACGTTCCATGCAAATATGCGTATGTCCTTCATCGCCTCGTCGAACTTGTAGTTCTCCATTGCGTCCGTTACCGACAGGACGAGCTTGTTCAGTTTCGAGAGCAGCCATTTATCAACGACGCGTAGATTTACCGCCGAGCCTTCTTCGTATTGGTACTCGGATAAGTGCAGCATAGCGAATCGGAGAATGCTCCATAGCTTTTGCATGAATTTACTCGCGGCTACGATGTCCTTCCACCTGAATTGTACGTCCGAGCCCACTGCACCGCCAATTGCCGCCCACTGACGGAATACGTCCGCACCGTGTTCTTGAATCACCTTGTCGGGCGAAATGAAGTTATTTCGCGATTTGCTCATCTTATAACCGTCCTCGCCCAGGACCATCCCGTTTATCAAGATCGTGTGCCAGGGTATTTTTTGGGTAAGCGCGAGCGAGCGAAGAATCGTGTAAAAAGCCCAGGTTCGTATAATGTCGTGCCCCTGTGGTCTGAGTGCAACGGGGAATTCGATTCCCTTTCCTGACGGCTTCCCGGCATTGAGGTCCCAGCCCGCGACCCAAAGAGCGCTTAGCGAAGAGTCCATCCAGGTATCCAGTACGTCCTGCTCGCCTACAAAGTCGGTGCCGCCGCAGTTAGCACATGGCGCCTTCGGACTGGTCATCGAGGGATCCACCGGCAGCTCGTCTTCATCTTCGGAGGCAACCTTCACGGCACCACAGCGCTTGCAATACCAAATCGGAATAGGCACGCTGAAAATCCGCTGGCGCGAGATGCACCAGTCCCATTCCATAGAGTCAACCCAATTCTTCAGTCGAATGGCGAAATGCGCTGGATACCACGTTATCGCCTCGGACGCTTTTATTATATCCTCCTGCATCACGCGCACAAACCACTGCCGCGTAGAAATTATCTCGATCGGCGTTTTACAGCGCCAGCAAACACCCACGCTTTGTTGCAGCGGTTCGCGTTTCTTGAGTAACCCCTGGGCATTTAAATCGTCAATTATCCTCTGTTTGCATTCTGTTACGCTCAGACCCGCATAGCCCCGTGCCACTTCTGTCATTCGCCCTCGTTCGTCTATTGAGGCTATTAAAGGGAGATTATGCAATTTCCACCAGCGCACGTCCTGCCGATCGCCAAACGTACAGATCATCACCACTCCGGTTCCAAACGCGGGGTCAACGCTTTCATCTTCGTAGACCTTCACGGTATGCTCGAATATGGGTACGACCAGCTCTTTTCCTGCGATATCCTTGTAGCGCCCGTCATCGGGGTGCACCACCACGGCGACACAGCTCGCAAGCAGTTCCGGTCGTGTAGTCGCGATCTCGACGTACTCGGCTTCTTGTTCTTCTCCTCCAACCTTCTTAAAAAGTATGTAATTCAAAGAGGCAGCTCGATCTTCATATTCCACCTCGGCAAAGGCGATTGCGGTCTCGCATCGAGGGCACCAGTTCACCGGATGCTCCGCTTGATAAATCATCCCGTCGTGATACATCTTTAAGAACGAGAGTTGCGTAAATCGTTTGTAGCGGTCGTCCATCGTAACGAATTCCTTGCTCCAGTCTATGGACATGCCAAGCCGCTGCATCATTCCCTTCATCTGCGCTATGTTCTCCTGCGTCAGGTCTTTGCACAGCTCTCTAAATTCCTGCTTATCTATCTGACGCTTGGAGATCCCATGCCGCTCCTCTACTTTTACCTCCGTCGGCAGTCCGTGACAGTCCCAGCCCTGCGGAAACATTACATTGTAACCACGCATTCGCTTGTACCGTGCGAGAAAATCAATGTAACACCAGTTTAAGGCGTTACCTACGTGGAAATCGCCGGTGGGGTACGGTGGTGGCGTATCAATAACATACGGCGGCTTATCCGAGGCTGCATCGAAATAATAGAGTGATTCGTCCCAGCTCTCCAGCCACTTCTTCTCAACGATCTCCGGTTTGTATTTCTTTTCCATTTTCATGTTCATGCGCTCTTTGGTTCCCCGCTATTACGTACGATACGATAAGATTACTTTATGTGCTTTAATTTTAAATTCTTTAAAATAATATCAATGTTCAGGATTTTAGGCCCGCGATTTTGGAACGAACGACTTTGTAGGGTGAGAGACGAAAAATGCGAAATGAACTCAGTACAACGCAAAAAGAATACAAGCAGTGCATCGTCCTCAGAGAGGACCTGAAGCTGTCGAAGGGTAAAGCAGCAGTGCAAGCCGCTCATGCTTCTATACTCAGCTACGAACGTGCTCCGGTGCGTGACAGAAGGAACTGGAAAAATCAAGGTCAGAAGAAGGTTGCACTGAGAGTACAGAGCCTTTCTGAATTATATGAAGTACGGGACGATGCGGAGCGGCTGGGTTTGCCGTGTGCAATCGTAGAAGATGCGGGTCTGACCGAAATCCCGCCGGGAACGGTGACTGCGTTAGGAATAGGACCTGGACGTGCGGACGAGATAGATAAGGTGACAAAAGATCTGGATTTATTCTGACAAACCTTTTTTTCTAAAAAGAAAAAGTGCTTTTTTGAAGAACGGGGAGATTACGGCATGAAGTTGTACCGATCCATTGCTCCTGAGAAAGGACCGACGAAACTGTTCGTCGGCGGTCTGCACGGAGATGAAGGTCTGTACACCGCACCGATTCTCGAACGTTTGGCACAGGAAGAAGTATCCGCAGGAGAAGCGATAATCGTCCCCAGTCTGATCGAAAACAGCAAATACATCGGTGTCTTAACGGAACAATATTACCGAAGCGAAGCAGGTCTGCGCTTGCTCTACCTTATCCAGGAATACAACCCGAGTTTCTATTTCGAGCTGCACGCTTATGGTAAGCAGTCCTACGCACGACTAACTGATCCTGAGCGCGTGAAGAAGATCGGAGTTCCCCCGTTTGTTGATCTTGGTGATGGGATACTCATAGGGTCTATCGCACCGATTCTGAGGCGGGAATTTACCGAGCACGATTTCTGCATGACCATTGAGATCCCGAAATGGAGCTGCGAGCGTGAGGCGATTAAAGAGCAAGTCCTGGCGATTTTGCGGATCGGTCTGATGAAACCCGAGCGAGAGGAGCTGATGCGCGAATTCAGAACGCGGTATCCAGCGCAAATAAAAAAGGCTGAGGAATTGTTCTACCAATACTACCGGCATCAGCTAAAACCGTTTTAAGTGCGATTAAAAAATAAAAAGAGGAAAGCTATAGCAACGCTATAGCTTTGCTTTGGTAAGCAGTTATTTACATGAGAAGCGTAATGAACCTTCATTCCGCAACTACTTCTGCAAATCCAACTCTCCTCGATACTTTTGTTACCCGTATCTTCACGGTATCTCCTTTCTTCGTGTTGGGCACAAAAACCACAAAACCCTCTACTCGAGTTATACCATCGCCTTCTCTTCCTACGTCCTCTATCGTTACGTCGTAGGTCTCACCAACGTTCAGGGGGGAATTGAATCCCCTTCTTTCTCCACTATATTCCATACCTTACAAAGCCTCCTATTCTATTTTTGGTTGTTAGTTCGTGATGCAGCGAAAAATCGCTTCCTTTACGATAAAAGTCGCTTATTCCTCGCTACTACCACTTACTTAGTAACTTATGTAATCTCCCCATATATAAATATGCCACTGCTCAAGATAGTTGTTCAGGTGCCGTTATTCCCGCCGATGGAAACGAGCGTTACGTCAAAGATCAATGTTTTTCCCGCGAGTTCGTGATTGAAATTAATTACAACCTCTGTATCCGTGACGCTTTTTATTGTGCCACTCTGCCCCTGAGCGGTGAAAATCTTCTTACCAACTACTGGCGTAATACCCGCGGCAGTCAATTCTTCAATCGGACGAGTTATTACCCGATCCTCACGGTAGGCACCGTATGCGTCTTCCGGCGGGATGGTTAAGGTATTATTTTCACCTACTGCCATACCCACAACGCCCTTATCAAATCCCTGGATCATCTCACCTGCACCAACCGTAAATCCAAGCGGCTGGTAATCTCTTCTTTGATTGTACATTCCCGCTGCAATCGCAACGTCCTTCACAGACGTGTCAAAAACCGTACCGTCTTCCAGTTTCCCTACGTAGTCTACCCGAACGTAGTCGCCGTTTTTAACCACTTTTACGTTATTATTCGTTAAGCATCCGCACACTAAAATGGCGCTCGCCAGCAGCAAAAACAACGTTCCTATTTTTTTCATTTGTATATAATAAAGTATAACTGCCTTCTTTTTAAGACACAGATTAACACTGATTTACACGGATTTATTTAGGTTGAACATTTTTCTCGTCTATGGGGGTTCGAACGATTTATACTTGATAGTTCCATTAAACCTGTGAGAGTAAAAATGACAAAAATAGCAATCATCGGGAGTCAGCAAAGCGGAAGAACGGCCCTTACATCAAGACTGGGTAAAAAGGGAGACGTATCCGATATTACCATGTACGATTTTGCCAAAAGTGGCATAATACTCACCGCCATTGATGCTACTGGCTATCCAAAGTCCATAAAGCCGCTTCTAACCGCGCTTAATCTCACGGATATCGCGCTTTTGTGCATTCCAACAACGGGTCCCGATGCGTACACCGGAGAATGTATCGTTGCGTTAGATCTGCTAAACTACAAACACGGAATAATCGTGCTAACCAAATCAGACACCTCGCATCCTTACGCACTCGAAGAGTTAAAGAGGAAAATCAAAAGCGTCACTGCGGGTACCGTTCTTGAGAGCTGGGAGGACTGTATTTCCGTATCTACCACCACGTTTGAGGGGATGGAAGAGCTAAAAGAAAGGATCTTTTCGGTAGGGGCGAAAGTGGATGAAGAGGTTGCGCAATTAAACGATCTACCCGCGCGTGTGGTGGTTGACCATGTCTTTAACGTGACGGGAATTGGCTGCGTGGTTTTGGGCATTGTCCAGCAAGGTACGATACATACAAAGGATAAGATGAGTATGCTACCGATTGACAAGCCAATCGAAATACGATCGATTCAGATGCATGACGCGGATGTGAAAAGTGCAACGGCAGGTTCAAGAGTCGGACTCGCTATAAAGAATATTCAAGCAAAGGATGTGGAGCGGGGATATGTAATCTCAAACGAAGAAATTGTAGCCACCGATTTCACGCTAAACTGCTCACTTTCACGGTTTGCAAAACCTATTGCAGTCGGAGATACGCTGCATCTCTTTGTAGGGCTTCAATCTGCACCTGTGCACGTTGAGAAGATTGTAATATGCGGAGGAGCGGATGCGGATCGTGCTGCACCAGGCAGTGAATATGTCGTAATAACGCTTTCAGGCTCGAAAAAAGTTGCGTACCGCGAAACAGACAGGTTCATTCTCGCCAATCTGGATGAGAAGCAACGTTTTGTCGGATACGGATTAGTATAGGGATTCAATACCTATTTTTCAGATATTCTTTTCTCAAGATACGCTTTTAAATGGGTTTGAATTTTTCGTATATCTTCAGTATCGGGCAGGACGGTAATGATTTTCTCGATAATCCGCCTTTGTTGAATATAAATAAATGTCGGTGTGAAATTGATGTCAAATATCCAGCCCAGTTGCAGGAGTTTCATATCATTAAATGTTTTCAAATCATGGGAATTTGAAACCCTGTCGTTAAGGATATCATCAATAAAGCAAAGAGAATATTCAGGTGTATCGGGAAGTTCGAGTTCCAATGCTGGGTTACGATGCCTATGTCGTTCCCTATAATAATTTGTCACAACGTACCATATATCTAATTTGTCCGCATCACGTATCAATTTTAAATACCGTTCAGAGATTTCATCCGCATTGTCGGGAACTTTACGTACATTGTGATATTCTATGGCGTTATAAACGATGGTTTGTTCCGCTTTTGTGAGTACGCTTAATATGTTTGTTTCTTTTAAAACCTTCAGCCCAAGAGTTGCATGGTTTTCCGATACCCTATCGTCAAAAGTGCCGTATGTCGTGAATTGTTCAAAACGACCTATGTCGTGAAATAATGCGATGGTGTCAGCCAGACGAAGTGCATTTTTATTGAGATTCAGCGCTTTGCATAGCCGAAGAATCTCTTTACAAACACGTAACGAATGTTCTTCTTTAAGTCTGATATTCCGTTGGGTTTTTGGATATTCGGTGTAAAAAGATTTTACATAATTCCGAAACCATGAATGGAAAAAGGCAGTGTCAACATTGTTCTCTATCATTATTATCGCTCTTGTTGTTTAGCTCTTTTTCATTGTATATAACGTATAACGTTATTCCTTCTATTTGAGACACAGATTTACACGGATTTATTCTTTTGCTGTTGGGCGGGTGGGCTATTTTTAATGGCATTACTCTTTTCATCCGTGTTAATCTGCGTTAATCTGTGTCTACAAATAATTTATTTTTTCTTGTCTCGTGAGAATCTGTGTAATCTTGTGGTTATAAAAGGAGCTAAACAGATACGATATTATACCATCTCGCAGACCATGTCAACACTCTTATCATATCTATATTGCGCTTTTCTATCTTTGCTTTTGGATCTATACTTCTGATGAGCAATGGAAACGGATACCGGTACCCGGAATCGCCACCACCTGTAATATCCTTAACCAGATTATGCTCGCCGCTTGCAACTACCATTTTGAGTTCGTCTTTATGATCATCCACCAGCGCTTCAAATACCGCTCTTGCCTTCTCCGCATGATGCCTGACGTCCTCATCCCGGAGTCGTTCGAATCTACGCTGACTCATCCCTCCTTTTGTGTGCTTCTCCTTTACACTACTACGAACGATCTTGTACTCAATAACTCTCTCGCGGTCGGATATTCCGATAAACGTCTCCCCGGCATGTGCCAATAGGATGCAAATCACTTGATTCTGCTCTAATAGTTCTTGCAACTGCGTGGTATCAAAGACACGGTCGAGTTTCCATTTGGATTCAACTATCGGAAACGGCGGTGTCATAATCATGCGAACCATCCCCAGCCTTTTCATATCGTAGAAGAGCGCCATACCTGTCGGTGACTCAATCCTTTGCATCAGGTATTTGACGTCTTGTTCGAGTTCAATAATGCTTTCAAATTCATTCAGGTCGGTGAATGATTCGTTTGGGCGCAGGTAGACCGTGACAAGGTCTTCATTTCTTGACCTGATCGAGCTAATCTGAGACAATAAGTCACAGGATTGAGCATTTGTTAATGTTACCGATCGTTTGGAGGTCTGTGCTAAGTCGTCAGTTTTTTGCGTTTCCTCTTTCTGATTCTCAAGCGTGCGTTCGAGATTGTCTATTCTTTTCTCTGCTTTTTTCAATGCCAAATCCACTTCTTGTTTATCCGATACCGCTCTTTTTGCTCGCACCTCCTGCTTCGATAATCGTGTAGAGAGCGATTTATTTTCCGGTTCAAGCTCGTTAATACGTGTTTGCAATATCCCTATCTTCTTTTCCAATTCTTTCCGGTTAAACAGCTTGTCAAACATGCGAAGCATTTTTGATAAAACTTTCCTAAAATTTTATTTTTCGAAAACGTATATCAACCCCAAATTACCGCATAACGCTATCTGTCGCAATCGCCATCCCTTTGCAGCATAGCTATTCAAGATCTCCTCAATTTTCTCTTTATCTATCTTCTTCTCGCCCTCTTCCTCTTCTATGGGCAAAAACTCCACTTTGTATTTATAGCTTCTCATTTTCCCCTTTAACCTTTTCCTTTGATTTATTCTCCAGTTCTTTCTTCTGCTTCTGCTTCTGTTTCAACTTCCGTTTGTAATAGCTTAACGGATGATTGATCCTCTCGCATACGTCGTCATTGTCAACGCAGTTGCCGTACGTCCGCATGGTCCCGCATGACGGCGCTGTGTACTTAGTACTACTTGATTCACCTGCTATGTGCACCACCTGATACCTCGTCCGCTCCTCGTCGAAATCCGGTGAGTTCTTATAAATCTCTATTATCTCATCCACATTGAGCCCGATGTTCAGCAAGAACGCAGTAACCGCGAATCGTGCCGTGTGCGGCACGTTGACGCCGTCTTTTAAATTGCTCAGAATGGCAGTAATACAGGGTGGGAAGCAGCTTGGGTCCTTCACTCGGAATCCCGAACTCGTCTCGAAACCGCTATCCCCGAACTTCTTTCGCCGCTCCTCCAATTCAGTTTCTATGTCTGCGGCATATTTACGTATTGATTTGCAGAGCGCTGCGGGAACCTCCAAAGGCATGTCTTTGCTTATCCGCGCGTATATCGCTTCCTGGATAATGCGTAGAAATTCGCCCTTCCTCAGTTTCACACGCCCCTTCTCCAACCCGCGATTCACCAGTTTCCACCGTTTATCTCGCAGATTCGACGTGAACCGTAAATAATCAACGAACGACATCTGCACCTGCGCGAGCTCATGCGGCAACCGCGATAAATCTATTTGTATGCCGAACTCCTGCGCCGTCCCGTAAATAATGTCGGTGCCCGCGCCGGCACCCGTGCTGGAATCCTCCAATAGTTTATTGTACGCCGATTTGGCTTCTGACAGCGCATATCTACGCACAAGGTGCGCATTACCGATGCAGGACACTAAAATACGGGCAAACGGGTACGATAACAATTCCATCTCCGCTTGCGCCGTGCCCATGATAACCGGCTTTCCGATCGCTCCTTCCCTTATCGCTTCACGTACTCGTTCTTTACCCCGCAATCGCGCACGTTCAAACGCAGCCGAGGTGATCAAATCATCCAGCGTAACGCCAGACGCTTCTACATAATTCGATGCCGCAGACAGAAAGGGATAGAAGCATAGACGTGCTTCTTCTTTTACTCCTTCCTCCATCATTTCATGACGAGCCGCTGTACCGCTCACGCCCCGTCTTCTTTATGTTGGTTATTCGGACTCTATCCGTGGCGCGAGCAGATAACTGACCTTCCCCTTGCCGTCTGCCACTTCAAAATCTACCTGTAATGGATAATCCTTACCAAGATTGAGCGTTATATTATCCGCATGGCTCATTCCTTTGCTCATTGCCGAGACGTAGTCCAGCGAGTACAACGAATGGAGCGTCCCCGGCGTCAGATGTATCAATTGCTCCTTTCTCAATCCCAACCGCAGTTTATCCATCTCGCCCTCCACCTCCATATAGAACTCCTCGCCATCCACACCAAGCACTATGTGGTCCCCGATCTTCTCCGAAGCACGTACCGTTCTTCTGAACTCTTCCGTTTCGATGACTACCTGCACGGGGAACTCAAGCTCCGGAACCTTCGGCTCTTTCCTCAGCGAAGAGGGGTCAAGCAAGGAGATGGTATAAGTGAGACTGCCCATCCTCGTGAATAGTTTTTGAACTTGCTCATCCAGTTTCAAATTGACCTCTTCTCTACCCCCTATTCCAAGGATGTCCCGTAACTTATTGAAATCTATGCCCACCTCAGTAGCAGCCGTGGATTCGCTCGCAGCCTCCGAACCCGATCCCGATCCCGTCTCAAACCGGAACTCATCAAAAGCATCACGTTGTAACTCGAACGAAACCATTGCCACGTTTGCAGGATCAACAGCCCGGAGCTTTAAACCATCCTCCGCTACTCTTAACTTCCCTTCATCCACTACTGCGGTAATTGACTCTATACATTCTCTTAACACACTCGCATCTATCTTAGCCTCAAACATTTCTCTCTTTTTCCTCCTATGACTTGTTATAAGTTATAATAATGAATCAATATATATTTAAAGTATTTGGTGTGATATAATGCAACCCAAGCAGGATCACAAAGCCTTAATCAAAGTTTCTGATTTAACGCACTATATGATATGCCCCCGGCTGGTTTATTTCCGTGCGCGCGGGTACGAGCAACCCAGAATAGCAGAGGGAAAAGAAAGGAGCGCAATTGAGCATATTCTGTTGAAGGAGTTGGGATTCAATATGCATAAAGTTTATGGAGGAGACAAATACGATGAGGGTGGAGAGGAGGATGAGAGAACAACAGAGGAGGAAGAAGCGGTAAAACGAGTAATTGAAGATGCCGTGGACGGCGTGGAATGGATATATAAAGACGAGCTGAAAACTGTGGATAAGGATCTTTTTGAGGCAGTAAAAAGCGATTTTTTGCACCGCATAGAAAGCCCCGAATGGCTCAGTAAGCTCAAAACCGAAGATGAATTGGCTGAGTTGGTGCGTTCCTACGGCTATGAAAGGGAGCACACAATGTTATCGGAAAAGTTGGGCATGGTCGGCAGCGTGGACAAGCTGATAAAGACAGAAGGGGAAGTTATACCGTGCGTGATAAAAACTGGTAGATGCCCTGAGTACGGCGTATGGCGAGGCGATAGGATGCAGTTGGCTGCGTATGCAATGCTCATCGAAGATGAGTTCGGAACGACGGTGCAGCGGGGATTTGTGGAATATATAAATATGAGAACTGCGGAGATTCGTGACTTGCATATAAAAAAGCGGGATAGAGCTCTTGCGTTTCAGATATTGAAGTACGTGAAGAAGATTAAGGGCGGTGTGTACCCGGAGAAAGGGGCGAATGCACCCTGCGATAGCTGTTCCTTCATAGAGATGTGCGATACAAGAAAGACGCTGCTTTCAAAGTTGTTTGGGAAATGAGCTTTTCCCATAACTATTAAGTAGACGGAGGATGTATAAGTCTTTGGCGGTTTGTCCCTCCCGCTACGTTATAGAAATGGTAGAGGGCTTCGTTTCGTGGCAATCGTAAAGAAAGAAGAGGTGTTAAAAATGGAAGAGCGGGGTATGAGCAGGGAAATGATAGAGGCGCTACTTCAGGAAAAGAAGTTGAAGGATTTATCGTATGAACGCATTTTGAGTTCGATGTGCACGTATCCGCACGAGATGGCAGCGTATGCACATAAGATGTTCCTGGAATCGAATCTGGGCGATTCCGGCCTGTTCCCGGGGACAAAAGAGATGGAGGATGAAGTGATACGGATGTTAGGTGCACTGCTGGGCAACGAGAACGCATTCGGCTATCTCTCCACCGGTGGAACGGAATCGAATATCCAGGCAGTACGTGCGATAAGGAACAGGAAAAGGAAGGAAGGCATGAGTAACATGAACATGAACATCATCGTACCGGAAACCGCTCATTTCTCGTTTGACAAAATCGCTGACCTCTTGAGCATAAATGTACAAAAAGCCTCGCTGGATGAAGAGTTGAGGGTAGACGTGAACTCGGTAGAAAGTTTGATCAACGATAAAACGATCGGTATAGTAGGGATAGCAGGGACGACTGAGTTTGGGCAGATAGACCCGATAAAGGAACTCTCGGAGATTGCAATGGACAAAGACATCTTCTTATTCGTTGATGCGGCTTTTGGCGGGTTCGTGATTCCGTTTCTTGATGAGAACTATGAGTTCGATTTCTCACTTGACGGGGTGAGTGCAATTTCGATAGACCCGCATAAGATGGGGATGAGTACAATTCCTGCTGGATGTATTCTGTTCAGGGAGGAGTTCTATTTAGATGAGTTGGTGGTTTCTACACCGTATCTGACGACTAAGGGGCAGTGCTCATTGACAGGTACGAGAAGCGGTGCATCAGCAGCGGCTACGTATGCAGTGCTCAAATATCTTGGTAAAGAAGGTTTGAAAACAATAGTAGATGAATGCATGCGACTCACGAGGCTGTTAGTGGACGGTGCTAAGCGTATAGGCATTCCGCCCGTGATAGAACCCGTGATGAACGTGGCAACGTTGAGTTTCCCTGAGTCTGAAGTAGGACGAGTGGTGAATGCGTTAGAAGAGAGGAGATGGCGCGTTTCTATTACACGAACGCCAAAGGCACTCCGGGCAGTAATCATGCCACACACAGATGAAGAAACGATAAAATTGTTTTTGGATGACCTGGAGGACGTGGTGTAGTCACTATACCCCGCACTTAAGAGCTTGTCCCACAATCCCACAATTAACCAGCTTTCCGATACTTTTATATGCTTTCAACGCCATATTAACCTTATGGCATTCATAAGCAGACTCCGCAACCAGGATTGGCTATTTCCTCCGAGTATAGCAGACCTAATCGAAGAAGATCACATTTGTAGACTTGTGGATGAGGTAGTAGAAGGTATAGACCTTAAAAGTATCGAGGAAAGATATGATGGTCCAGGCAGTCCTGCATACCATCCAAAGGTTATGATGAAACTCCTCATTCATGGCACCATCGATGGGTCTCGCTCTTCTCGGAAGATTTCTAAGGCAACAAAGGAAAATGTTGTGTATATGTACCTTTCCGACCGCTCGAAACCCGATTTCCGGACGATCTGCAGGTTCAGAAAAGATAATTTAGAGACCATCAAACTTGTCTTTGCCGAGATTATAAAATTAGCCCGGGAGATGGGCATGGTAAAACTCGGGCATTTGAGCATCGATGGTTCAAAAATCAAAGCGTCCGCCTCAAATTTTAGCGTACTATCGAAAGAAGAGCTCGACGAGATAAACGAGGCTATTGACCTGGAGCTTCGGGGAGGCATCGAAATTGATGATCTGGAAGACGAGATTTATGGCGATACCGATCCAGACAAGCTTCCTGAGCCTTTCAAAGACCTCAAAGAGAAGATAAGAAAGGATAAAGCAGCAAAGATCATTGACCGGTATAAAAAAGGCGACCAGAAAGAGAAGAAGCGGATCGAAGAACAACTTGACAGGGTTCAAAATGAACTTGAAGCATCAGGAAAAGATTTTCTGAGTTTTACCGACCCAGAGAGCAGGTTCATGCCAAACAAAAAGCATTTCACCGAATTCTCTTATAACCCACAGGTGACGGTTGATGCTGAGCATGGAATCGTCGTAGCAGAGGATGTAGTCCAGAATGTCAGGGATGTAGACCAGTTGAAGCCACAAATCGGACGGACTGAGGAGGTTTTTGGTAAACTGCCAAAGAATACCATTGTATCCGCCGATAACGATTATCACTCCGCGGAAAACATTGATTTCTTGAAAGAGCACGAGTTAGACGGATATATTCCGCATGATAAGCTTGCGTCCAAGATGAAAGGCAAAACTAAAGAATCGGGAAGATTTGATAAGGATAAATTCAAATATAACGCCGAAACAGATGAATTCAACTGTCCAAATGGAGAACCAGTAAAATTCAGCTTTGAATACTTTGATAAGCAGAAGGGAAAGCAGGTGATGGTTTATCGAGGCGTGGGCTGTGCTCAATGTCCAGATAAAAAGCTCTGCACAAAGAGCAAGCGTAAACCAAAGCTGATCAAATCTTACGGCAATGAGGCTAATATGCGGGAGATGGCGGAGAAGATGGAGTCACCGGAAGGGCTGGAGGTTTATCGTGTGAGAGCAAGAACGGTGGAACGGGTGTTCGGGCACATCAAGCAAAATATCGGCTTAAGGGAGTTTTTAACCAGAGGTTTGAGTGGCGTGAGGGCTGAGTTCAGTCTGGCATGCATAGCGCATAATTTGAAGAGAATCTGGAAGACAAAAGGTCAAAATGAAGGTATTGGGGCGAATCCAACGAAAGATGGACGTTTTGGTCGCGCTTTTCTTAAATGTTTGGGTGGAATGATTAAGAGGGTATGGGCTAATTTCTTATGCTCTTTGTGCGGAAGTTTGAGGCGCAAAGTAATTATTGAGTACTATTAAATCAATTATGGGACGGCCTCTTAAGTACAAGGCCTGCACTTAAGTATGAGTGCGTATGACTTAAACTACCGATATAGTTATCATAGACTATAAAAAGTTTTTCGGTTTTTTTCGATTAATAACAGAGAAGCTGAACGGAGCAATAAAGCCCGGCGAAGTTATCCAGAAATTGAAATTGTAAAAGGCGGAAGTTGTTCGGGGAAAGTTACCGAATGGAGGATAGAAACTCCTTATTCAAATACTCACTTCTGACTCGGATTCCAAAGTTCTCTAAGTTCTTCTTTCAAGTCAGGAAGGAAGTGAAAAGGAATCTCGGCGTAACCATCGCATAGCTCTGATAAATCGTCAATACAATCTGCGCAGCATAAATAAGGCTGCATCTCTAAAAGATCATCATAATTTATAAGCTCTTCCTCAGCTCTGTTTTCGTAACCGTTTTCTTCTATGGCATTCAGGAATTTAACTACGATTATATCGAAATCCTTTGTCGCTTGCCTTACTCCCTCTCTCTTTTCGTAAAAGGCTTTCCGTACTTCCACGCTCTGTGGATAATCGTCGGCTTCTTCTGAATCTATGCACCACTTTAGCCATAGATGTGCAGGGTACTCGAATTCCCAATCCTCGATGTCGTGATAAAATTCTTCGCAAATTTCTTCCAGGGGTACTGGAGTCGGTGTTGGGACGGGTGTTGGCATAGATACAGGCATGGACGCTGGTATAGATGAAGGCATTCCTAGTGACATGAAGTAGCCTGAGAAAATCCCTGTGGTAAAAATTAGCAGGCATAGCGAAATAGCAACTATTTTTTTCATTTTTTGTCTTCCCTTTTTAGTTGAGGATAAAGCTATTAATCTTTAAAAACTTTGCGATTTTTTTCTAATCCGAAACTAACGTCTTTGGTTCTTTAAAATATAATTTACAAATAACGCGTTGACCTGGCTTTCAAATTTCTATCCCCCATCTGCGGGATATAACCTCAAAGACATCCGTCTTTGCTTCTTCGATAATCTTTGCCCGCTGCGCTAATCGTGTGTTTGAACTCCTGAGTTCCTCAGATGCTTTTTCCATGATTTCGGTAGCCATTTTAAATTTTATCTCTTTTTGTTTCTCTTCCTTAAAAGCATCTTCAAAAATAGTAATGCCGTTTCTATAACCTCCTCTTTGCTGACGTTCAAATGCCTTGCGATGTCCTCTAATTTGGTTTTTACCCTATCACTTATCGTTATAGTGCTCATGAATTATTGAGCCTCTGGAAGCTCTTCTAAACAGCCTTTAATAACAAATTCAGCTATTAATACTACCCTTTTTTCCCATAATTTCTGTTACAATCGGCTAAAGTGCATTTGGAGGTATTTTATCCTATATATCAAAAGGGCTGCATAAAACTCTTGATATGCTAAATAAAGCGCTCAGGAAAGTCCGAACGAGGATAATTAAATATGTGCCTTGCTTTAAGACGCCAAGGGGATCGCCTTATACGGCCTCATACGGCCTTCAGTAGCTGGATAACGCCTCAGACAAATTTTTAGTGAAAATGAGGGGAAATTAGGGGAATAAAGGTAAATTAGGGTGTTGTGGTGGCCGATTCCGGAGGCTCTATTTTATGTTCTATATGTTTAAATACCTTTGGTTATGTTCTGCGAGAGGTTGAACATATAACTGAATAAAAAGTCACTACGCCCGGAATAGAATTCCGAGGCATCAGAATGATGTTCATGGATTTTTGTATTTCAAACCATGCGCAATATTTATTTTATCGAAGATGTTCTTCTGGCTCTTAATTTTTCAGCTTTTTCTGGCAAAATATATATCTGGTCTATTAAAAGTAGTAGAAAATCAAGAATATCTTTTGCATCATCAATAGACGGTTCAAATTCATTTGGATGAGCACCATCATTTCCAACTTCTCTAATAACAGTAGAAATTGATTCAAGAGTACTTGTTAACGTTCCTGATACGGATAAGGATTCTAATTTTTCTTTCAAAGTTCCCTTTGTAGCTCCTTTATCTTCTGCAATTATTTGCAAACATTTTCTAAACATAACAACTGAGGCAAAAGGAGCACCTACATTGAGACATTTTACTCCCTCTACAAAAGACTTTTCAAAAGAATCTGATATAGTAATTGGTGGATTCATCAATATAAATGGATAAGAAAATTTTTCAGCAGGTGTTGCTTCTTCATCTTCTTTTTCTTTTTGATATGTACCTTCGTGAGATATAACTGGTTTATATACCGGGGCATCCAAGTCAACATTCCATATCGAATATACAATTCCCTTACATTCCTGACAACGCTCAATATAATGGAATCCATTTTCATCATCGCAATTCTTTCCAATACCTGATGGAAAAACACTATCAAATCTGCTTTTTATTCCACAGTGGGGACATAATCTTGCCATTTGTATTTCTCCTTATTTTGAAGTCACTATACCCAGTACTTAAGTACGAGGCCTGCACCTAAGCACGATGGCGTATGGCTTAAACTACGGATACGTTTAAGGTATATATAAGCTTTTCGTTTTTTTTATTTTTGATGCTTTCCTCCAAAAGTATTTCTTTGGTAAAGCTTTCCTTTTAAAAGAAATTATTGAAATAGACCGCTTTTATAAACTCATAATTACGTTTGACGTTGCTTTCTCCCTCTATTATCCTACCATGCCCGGGCAACAGAAGCTCGGTATCCAGCGCCGATACAGTCTCAATGGAGTTTCTCAGCTCGTCCGTATTACCAAACGGCAAATCAGTTCTTCCTACACCTTGCTCAAACACCAAATCTCCGCAGATCAAAATCTTTGTATCCTCGCCATAAAAGCAAATGCTGCCTGGTGAATGCCCCGGCGTATGTAATATCTCCAACTCTATCTTTCCTAAACTCAATCGCTCCTCAAGCACAATATCCGCACGGAATTTATGTGCTATACCAACGCCGAGGAATTTACGCGATTCCTCAGCCATAATGTCGAGATAATCCACCTGTAAGGGATGCAATGCAACTTTCGCACCCGAAACCTCCTTAAGTGCTGCTGTTGCGCCACAGTGGTCAGGATGAAGATGCGTAATTGCTATTACGTCAATATCTTTCGGGGATATTCCATCATCCTGCATCTCTTTAAGCCGTTGCTCGAGGTAATTCTCCGATCCTGGATCTATGAGAATCGTGAGTTCATCTTGTAGCACATACGTGTTTGCATCAAGTATTCCTTTCTCCTTATACCAATACACGCCGTCTTTAATTCTCATCTTATATCTCCATTTTGTAAGAAAAGGTTTTTCTCCAGCTTCTCCAAGCTAAATACGATATGCTTTCAACAAAGTGGATTTAATATAGTCCGGTTTTAATATCTTATTCTTAAATCTTCTAAGCCCCCATTATCATTGATAAAAAAGAAAGAAATGTCTTCTTCAACTAAATGCCCATACTTTTCAAGCCATTTGATGGGCACTCTTCTATCATTACCAAATACCAGAAATTTCTTCTCTGCTTTGGTCTTTTCAAGAAGCCATACATGCTCAGCAATCATAGAAAATTTAGCTGGAGGAATTGCCACATCTCTAACCATCGTAAGATGTTTAGCATCTCCAACGATTTTCTTATCTTCAGATACCATATCAAATTTCTTTGGAATTTCAGGAACTTCTGCGGAAGTTAAAGCAGTATTAAAATATTTACTCATAATTTCTCTTGCGGTATCTTCAAATTCCATCCATGAAGTCTTCTTCCCTTTTTCTTTTAATTTTATCTCTTCTTTTTCCTCTTCCACTTCTTCCTCTTTCCCCTTTTCCCCTATCACATAGGTAACGAAAAAGTTAGCCCCTTGCCCTGAAGGTGGTGCCTTTATATCTATAATTTTGACGCCACACATCTGCTCTATTTTCTTAGATAATGCCGAACAAACAGCAGGCATTCGAGAAACCAGCCTCATTGCGCTATGTATATCCCCAGCACGGATTGTTATCCGACTTTTTCCTTTTTCACGTGCAGGTTGAATATAGTTTTTGCAAATAAATTCCCTTATCTCCTCTGTTAGTCCCATTTTTATCCCCCCCCTTTAGATATTATTCTTCATCTCCGCTTATTCCATTCCGGCTTTAATTCTCCTATTAATGGATTTTCTAACCCTTTTAGAACAACCCCCTATCGCCTCAACTTCGGGATGTTTCACACATTTCATCTAATCTACCTATCCTAAAATTTTTGTTCATCACGTTTTTGAACTCTTGATATCCTTTCTGATGCCCTATTCTTCCATTCAGTCATTGGAAATAGTTTATAAGCCTGTTGGTAATCTGATTCTGCTTTCTGGATTGCACCATGATACTCGTAAGCTTCTCCTCGCTTAAAATAGACCATACCATCCGTAGGATATTCCGCTAAGAGACTCTCAAATTTAATTTTGCCTTCTTCAATATCCCCGATCATTATACTTTTTGCTTCTTCCGCCTTTGCCATGATTATTCTCCATCCAGACATTTATCTCACCTTGAATATACTCCATGCTCAATAGTATTATAAAGCTCCATCAGATACCACGTTCGGGAGTCTAAACCTATATAGATTCCTATCAATCCTTTCAATAACTAAAAGATCACCGATGTTGTAATTTTCATCAATCTACTCCCGTATCTCTTTTTTCAACTTGAATCTAGGGAATCCTGTTATTGTTTGTGCTGTGTAACTTACATATGTTTTGATAGGATCTGAGAAATTGTTCGGAGTTATTTCAATTGCAATAGAAACATGATCAGTCGGAGAACTTGGGTAAAAGTCTTCTTCTTCTTTGCCCCTTCTACAATTCAAATCACCCGTTTTAATCATTGATTTAACGACATTTCTTTTAAAAATTTGGTTCATGGTAGGTTCTCAACCAATTCTAATATATCCGATTGAGACTATATAAATGTAACATCAGGAATAAAATTAAACAAAGCGATGAATAAAGAAGCGCCCACAGATGAGCAATATTTAAGGGAAGTGAGTGAGGAGTGGAATCGCTGTCCAATCTGTGGATCCGAAAGCAGTTTTGAAATTAAGAAGAAAAAACTCGTCTCGTATGCCTTAGTATATCCTACGAGGCTAATCTGTAAAAACTGTTCAGCAGAATGGTATGTTGACAGACCCTTATTTTTCGCTGGCAAAATAAAAGGCTTAATACTTAGAAAGCCAGATCTAGAAGGGCATGCAAAAAAATACATTGGTAAAATCCGCTCACCTGAATGGTGGTTAGAATCGAAATTGGCAGAAGAAAAACTAAAGGAGGCAAAGGCTAAAGATGAAGCCATACAAAAAATCAAAGAAGAGCAAATAGCAAAGATAGATAGACGATTGATAAATGGCGAGATTAGTGAAAGAGCTTATAATCAAATTCTTGAAAGAATAGAAAAGGGGGTAATGACGGAGGGGAATACGGCTAAAAGTTGGGTGGTTGCACTTTTGCTCTCCATTTTTTTAGGTGTTTTAGGTATAGACCGATTTTATTTGGGTTATATTGGACTCGGAATTTTGAAATTAGTAACCCTTGGTGGAGTTGGCATTTGGTGGTTAATAGATATAATACTAATTGTAACTGATAAGATGAGAGATGCGGAAGGCAATGAACTCGAAAAGAAATTTTCTTAGAGTATGTTCATACCCAAAAAAGTGTCGCAACAATCAATCCCGATTCGACGAGAGCAGCAACGATGAGCAGAGGTAAAATCAGGATGAGGTAAACTCTCAAACCCTCGCCCAGCTTCAATCTTAACTGCCTCTCCTCCTTCCGTTTAAAAACCTCCCGCGCCAGTCTCAAGCAAATCGCTCACATATCTATCGGCATGAGGTAACCGAGCAAGAAGTATGAGAGAAAATAAGAATAAATTTCCGCCTGGATGGGATGAAGAGCGGGTACAACGTATTTTAGCGTATTATGAGAGCCAAACCGAGGAGGAAGCAGTCGCTGAAGATGAAGCCGCCTACGAACATGAATATGAAGGACAGACGATTATGGAAGTCCCAAAGGAATTGGTCCCCAAGGTTCGTGATCTAATTGCACAACATCAAGTTTGAGGATGTAGATATTGTTTGAAGCGGTGTGGGTGCAAGGTTCCCTTTAGCTGCACGAAACCGTTTTACCTTCGGCAAAAACCTTGGCTGAAAACATTCTCTTAGTTTTTTCTTTTAGCACAGGTTTTCTTTTTTTAAAAAAGAAAAAGTGTCGCAACAATCAATCCCGACTCGATGAGTGCGGCAACGATGAGCAGAGGTAAAATCAAGATGAGGTAAACTCTCAAACCCTCGCCCAGCGTTAATCTTAACTGCCTTTCCTCCTTCCGTTTGAAAACCTCCCGTGCCAGTCTCAAGCCAATCGCCACACTGATGAAATAGGCAGGAAGTTCAAATATCCCGTGCGGTACGATTGTAAGAAAGACAAACCACCCCGCCTCGTGGGCCAGCCAGCCGAGTAAACCACCGTTGATAACGGCGGAAAACAGTGGGAAAATGCCTATGAACGGTCCTGTTATGATACTCAGGAAGCACGTAAAAGCGTTATTCAGGAATATCACGATAAAAAACGCCAGAAAAATTAGCCATGAGGGATAGAGCTGTGTAAAATCTCCTATGCCCTCGCTAAGCTGTTGAAGCCACTCAAATGACTCACTAAAAGTTTCACTCATGTAACCCATATACCCCAAGGCAATGGCGCCCGTGAAGAGGATAATAACAAACAAGAGGTAGAATCGCAGAGAATAGAGATATTCACGCAGTACTATTTCTTCTTCCATTTTTATATGATGCTACGTTTATATTTTGAGCATATAATACCTGGAGGCTATGGATGGCAGATCACCACCCCTCCCCCCTCCCTAAAACGAGGTGCTGTAAAAGAACGCGTATTCAGTCGTGGTTGGCAATGTACGCCTTAATCTCCTTACATCATCGCGATAAACGAAAATTTCGTCAACTTTTTCGTTGCTCTCTCTTCCTTTCCCTAATATCAGCCTCACGAGCTCGCAATCCCACTTTCCGCGCACCTTTGCTATTCCTCTGCCATAATCAGACGTCAATTCTATGTAAATGGGCAGTCTCAATTTTCCATGCGCCTCTTCCGGAATGAGTCTTGCTATCTCCTCCAGTTCTTCTCTTTTTATGCGATGAACGGCTCCGTCTCTTCCCTGCACGGCAGGCGTGTCTTCTTTGAGCAATGCTAAAAGCGTCCTTCTTTCAGCGGGCAAATGCACGTTGAGTGCTTTAACCGCCGTTGCGATATTTTTGTCGTCTAACCTGCCTTTCATTATTATTTATTCTTTCAGGTTTAGGGCATTAGAATTTGTTTGTTCTTGTCTCACAGCGAAGCGATAAACAACCTTTATATAGAACTACAAATATAGTCAATAAAATAAAGGAGATATGAAAGACATGGCACAATTAGGTGGAACACCGATATTGGTTTTAAGAGAAGGTAGTGAGCGAACAAGAGGAAAAGACGCGCAGAGCAGGAACATAATGGCAGCGAAGACCATTGCAAATGCCGTTAAGTCCACGCTCGGTCCGAAAGGGATGGACAAGATGTTAGTGGACTCGATGGGTGACGTTGTTATAACAAACGACGGGGCAACGATATTAAAAGAGATGGACATCGAGCACCCGGCGGCGAAGATGATGGTAGAGATAGCGAAGACACAGGATGAAGAGGTTGGAGATGGAACAACGACCGCGGTAATCATTGCGGGCGAGTTGCTCAAGCGTGCGGAGGACCTTCTGGAGCAGGAGGTGCATCCAACGCTGATCGCAGCGGGATATAGATTAGCGGCGGAGAAGGCGTATGAGATTTTAGATGGTATGTCAGGCACTATTTCGCCAGAGGATTCCGAGACCTTGCGGAGGATAGCAATAACATCCATGACCGGAAAAGGTGCGGGGACTGCACGAGAAATGTTGACTGACCTCGCAGTGAAAGCGGTGAAAATGATAGCGGAAAAAGGAGTGAAAGAGATAGACATTGACCACATAAAGTTAGAGAAGAAGATGGGTGGCAGCGCTGAAGATACCAAGTTGATCATGGGTATGATAATAGACAAGGAGCGTGTGCACCCAGGCATGCCGAAGACCGTGAAGGATGCAAAGGTAGCACTGATAAATTCCGCTCTGGAGATAGAGAAGACCGAGG
Source organism: Methanosarcinales archaeon (assembly GCA_030611585.1). Lineage (GTDB taxonomy): Archaea > Halobacteriota > Syntropharchaeia > Alkanophagales > Methanospirareceae > JACGMN01. The sequence continues at coordinate 39,500 of JAUWPM010000007.1, forward strand.
TAGATGCGAAGATAGAGATTACCGCGCCGGATCAGTTAAAAGCATTCTTGGAAGAAGAGGAGAAGATGCTGAAGGAGATGGTGGAGAAAGTGAAAGCGAGTGGTGCGAACGTGCTCTTCTGCCAGAAGGGGATGGATGACCTGGTACAGCATTATCTTTCAAAAGAAGGCATAGTTGCGGTTAGACGGGTAAAAGAGAGCGACATGAAGAAGTTGGCGAGTGCAACCGGCGGTAAGATATTGACGAGCTTAGAGGAAATAGGAGCAGAGGATCTTGGAAAAGCAGGGCTGGTTGAGGAACGGAAGATCGGCGGTGAGGAGATGATATTCGTCGAGGATTGTGAGAATCCGAAAGCCGTGTCTATACTGCTGCGAGGCGGAACAGAGCACGTCGTGGACGAGCTGGAGCGAGGAATGCACGACGCACTGAGAGTGGTAGCCGTTGCTTTGGAAGATGGCAAGTACGTCGCAGGAGGCGGAGCTGTGGAGATAGAACTGGCGCTCAAGCTGCGTGATTATGCCGCAAGCATCGGAGGTCGGGAGCAGTTAGCAATACAGGCATTTGCGGATGCCGTTGAGGTCGTTCCGAGGGCGCTTGCCGAGAATGCGGGCTTAGATCCCATAGATATGCTCGTGGCACTTCGGTCTGCTCATGAACGAGGGGAGAAGAACGCAGGCTTAGATGTGTTCAAGGGCGAACCAACGGACATGGTGAAGGCAGGAGTTATCGAGCCGCTACGGGTAAAGACACAGGCGATTAGCTCAGGAACGGAATCGGCAACGATGATTCTTAGGATAGACGACGTAATCGCATCGAGTAGATCGCAGATGCCACCAGGAGGAGGTATGCCTCCAGGCGGCGGTGGCATGGGCATGGAAGGAATGGGAGATTACTAATTTTTTCTTTTTCCTCCCTTTTTTTATTTTTTTTTTAAAAAACGCTGAGAACGTGTGTTTGATTTTAGCATAAGATAAGGAGTGGAAGATAGAGGAGCAGATAAAAATGGGAAGGATAATAGGCATTGATCTTGGCACGACGAACTCCGAAGCAGCTTTTGTAGACGAAAGTGGCGATGCAAAGATAATACCAAGTGCAGAGGGCAGTGCATACGGTGGAAAGATGTTCCCATCGGTGGTGGCATTCACAAAGGACGATCAACGATTAGTGGGCGTAGCGGCGAAGCGGCAGGCGGTGGTTAATCCGGAAGGCACAGTAAGAGAGATAAAGCGGAAGATGGGCACTTCGGAGAAGATCTATGTAAAGACGGTAAACAAGAAGTTCACGCCGCAGGAGATTTCCGCGATGATATTGCAGAAGATAAAGGCGGATGCCGAGTCGTATTTGGGCGAGAGCATCAATGCGGCGGTTATTACCGTGCCGGCGTATTTCAATGACAATCAACGGCAGGCGACGAAGGATGCGGGTGAGATTGCGGGATTCAAAGTGGAGCGAATAATAAATGAGCCTACGGCAGCGGCAATGGCGTACGGGCTCGGAAAGGAAGGCGAATACAAGGTTGCCGTTCTCGACTTCGGTGGCGGCACGTTTGACGTTACGATTATGGACGTTGGCGAAGGCGTATTTGAGGTGCTTTCTACCAGCGGGGATACGCATTTGGGTGGAACCGATATGGATACTGCCACCATAGATTGGCTTGTTGAGCGGTTTAAAGCTAAGGAAGGGATAGATTTGAGGAACGACCTGACGTCAATGCAGCGAATACGGGACGAAGCGGAACGAGCGAAGATAGAACTCTCATCTTCTGTCTCCACAACGATAAATCTGCCGTTCATTGCGGTCTCGAAAGGCGAGCCGAAGCATTTTGAGGAGACGCTGACAAGGGCGAAATTAGAGGAATTGGCTGAGCCGACACTGAGAAGGCTGGAGCCCCCGATACGAAACGCACTGAAAGATGCAAAGCTATCGCCCGGCGATATAGACAGGACAGTACTCATTGGCGGACCAACGCGAATGCCGATAGTGAAAGAGCGGTTCGAGCGGATATTGGGGAAGAAGACGGAAGGAGGGGTTGACCCCATGCAATCAGTGGCAATCGGCGCGGCGATACAGGCGGGCATATTAGGCGGGCAGGTGAAGGAAGAGATCGTTTTACTCGACGTTACGCCGCTTACGCTCGGTATAGAGACTTTAGGCGGTGTGGCAACGCCGTTGATAGAACGGAACACCACGATACCAACGAAGAAATCGCAGATATTCACCACCGCAGCGGACAGTCAAACCAGCGTGGAGATACACGTCACGCAAGGCGAACGCCCGATGGCGGCTGACAACACCTCGTTGGGGAGATTCCATTTAGACGGCATCCTGCCGGCACCACGAGGCATTCCGCAGATAGAAGTGTCGTTTGACATGGATGCAAACGGGATTTTAAACGTTACGGCAAAGGATTTAGGGACTAAAAAGGAAGCTTCGATCAGGATTACCGCGTCTACAAAACTTGCAAATGAAGAGATAGACGAGATGGTGAAAGAGGCGGAGAAGTACGCTGAGGATGACAAGAAACGGAAAGAGGAGATAGAGCTCAGGAATCAGGCTGATTCGCTCGTTTACACTACGGAGAAGACACTCGAAGAGTTGGGGGATAAGATATCCAAAGATCAGAAGGATAAGGTCGAACGTGCGAAGGATACGTTGAAGGAGTCGTTAAAGGGGACGGACATGGCGAAGATAAAAGCGGATACGGACGAGTTGACGAAAGCACTGCACGAGGTTTCTGCGGTGGTGTATCAGGAAGCGGCGAAGAAGGCTGCGGAGGAAGAAGCAGAAGCCACGAAAGCAAAGGAAGGAGAAGAGGGTAAAGCAGGAGCTGGAGCAGAAGCGAAGAAGGGAGAGGGTGAAGGCGATTACGTTGACGTTGATTACGACGTGAAGGGTGAGGGGGAAAAAGAGTAAGAGCAAAGGTGAATAAAGGTAAAGATAAAAGTAAATTATAGGGAGAATCAACTAACTAAATTCTCCCCTATTTTTCTTCTTTCGAGAAAACCTAAATTGTTGACATTGATTAACACAGATGATAAAATCAACAATGCTCGACCTAAATAAATCCGCGTAAATCAGTGTGAATCTGTGTCCTAAAGAGAATTACGGCAGTTGTACTTTATATACGACAAAAAAATCAGATATAATTGAATGAGAATAAAAATATGCAACTCCAAGAAGTATCAGAATGGCTAGAGAAGTATAACAGCAAGAATGAATCCTTTGATTTAGAAAAAGAAATAGAGGATACAATACGCCAAAAGAATTTTCTAACAAAAGAAGATTTGATAAAAATAGTAAAATGGAGATTTCCTAAAGGTTTAGAAAAAAATAGAGAAAAGGTAATTAATTTTCTTGAACAAATGGATGGTTCGGAAATAGAAAAAATCACTCAGGAAGCATTTGAAATTGAAGAAGAAAGTAAAAAAATAAAAGAATTATGTAAAATTAAAGGTGTAGGAATATC
>JAUWPM010000113.1 GCA_030611585.1 Methanosarcinales archaeon
TTCCGAAAGTTCACGTATCGTTTTTGCATTCTCTACTATCCGCTCTTTCATCTGCACTTTGCCATTTATAACTACGGAGTTCACGTCAGCTCGGAAGAGCACCGTTTTGCCCGCTACGTCGAAGTCATCCAAAGTCAAGAAATCTTTTGACGTTTCATTCATCCCCATTGGCTTACACCGTAATCCCTATAACTTACTCACGTCACAGTCCCAGCTTTGCGATCTTCTTCATCATGTCCACCACCCGGCACGAGTAGCCCCATTCGTTGTCGTACCACGAGAGCACTTTAACGAAATTGCCTTTGCCTTTGCCTTTACCTTTGTCGCCGATCACATTTGTGTATTCCGCATCAACTACGGACGAATAGTTCGTGCCGATATAATCAATGGAGACCAGTGGCTCGTGAGAAACTGCGAGAATACCGCTCAAGGAAGATTTCGACGCTTGCTCAAAAGCATCGTTCACCTCTTCACGCGTAACGTCTCGCCCTAACTCTACCACGAGGTCAACGATGGAGACGTTAGCGGTAGGCACTCTCAGCGAGATTCCATCCAGTTTCCCCGCTAATGCGGGTATTACGATCCCTAACGACGCTGCAGCTCCGGTAGTCGTGGGTATTATGGACATTGCCGCCGCACGTGCTCTTCGTAAGTCCTTATGCCGTCCATCAAGAGTCTTCTGGTCGTTGGTGTACGCATGCACCGTAGTCATAAAGCCCCTGTTCACGTCAAACTCGTCGTTCAGTACCTTCGCCACCGGCGCCAAACAATTGGTGGTACAGGAGGCGAGCGAGATAATCTTGTGCGCAGCATGGTCGTACATCTCGTCGTTGACTCCCGGAACAATCGTTACATCGGGATCCTTCGCCGGTGCGGTTATTAATACTTTTTTGCTACCGGCATCAAGATGTTTCGATGCGTTCTTCCTGTCTCGGAACGCTCCCGTAGATTCTACGGTTAAATCCACGCCTAAATTATCCCAGGGCAATTTCCCAAGGTCTGTTTCCGCAAGGATCTTTATCTCCTTTCCGTTCACCACTAACGTGTTCGCGTCTTTATTCGCCTGTACGTCTGCATCCAGCACCCCGTGCACGGAATCGTACTTCAAGAGATGAGCAACCCAGGAAGCCTCCGCAGCTCGACTATTTATTGCCACCACGTCTATGTCTGAATTGTCTCGTAGCGCTGCTCTGAACAGAATTCGGCCAATTCTACCCCATCCATTTATCGCTACCTTTATCATGTAAATCCATTCGTGCTCTTGCTTATATAAAACTTCCTATTTTAGAGTTGCCACAGCATTACGATTATCGGCAGAAGTAAAACACCCATACAATTACTCCGCCTTACGCCGAAATGTATCGGAATAAGCCCTATGCATGTGCCTACAAGCAGAACCAGCAAGCCTAAAGCACCGGTAAAAAGGAAAACGAGCACCGCGAGGAAAAGTGCGATGCCACTCAGCATCTTTCGATACGGCAGTCTCGCGAACTGTAAAGCGAATTGCTTGCCGATGTATTTGGTAATGAAGAACGAGAATGGGGCTGCGATTAACGCTACGATGAGCAAATAGATCAGTGCGGAAGGCGGAATGAGCTCTTCCCACGGTTGAACGTCTAAGAGGCGGCTTATCGCTATCGTTGCTCCGCTTCGCGCACGTGAAATGAGAAATAGCGTGTACAAGCAGAAAATTACGTTTGCCGTGTTAACGCCGCTTAGAGTCATAATTACCTGCTCTGGCTCTCTGTTCCTCCGTGCGAGCATTGCCATCACGGTTGCATGTGCAGACGTGATTCCAGGCAGGAAGCTGACTAAGGAGCCGAAAGCCGAGCCAGATATGACGGATCTCACAATGCCTCCTCTATCCATCACCGGCTCTTTTATCATTTGCTCCGGTATCTCCGGCGTGTACAGCAGCGAGAATAAGATGGTTGAGAGCCCGAACAATCCGGTAAGTGCCGGGAAGAGCATAGTAGATCGGAAGAAGAATGGTGCATGTACAGGCATGTTCAATATCACGTAGCCAAACAAGCCGGAGAGGAGAAAGACAAAGAAAGAGAGCAGGATTGCCTGGTACACTTCCATCCGCTCGCTGAAGCTCTCCGTAAGAATGAGCAGCGCGGAAATTCCAATGAGCAGGTAGAGCATCAGCCCCCGAATTATCTCGTAGAAGTGAAGCGAGGAGAAGAGGAAATAGAACGGGATGAAGAAGAGGAAAGAGAAGATAACCGCGCCAAAACTGCCGATTACCGATAGGACCGTTGCTTCGTAAGCGCGGCCTTCGAGCAATAAGCGGTGTGCGGGCAGCAACGCGAGTGCAGTATCGCCTTCTGGCGCGCCGAAGAATGCTGCAGGGATAAAACTCAAGAACGTATGCGCTACGGAAGCCGCGAGGATGGTGGCTGCAATTAGGATAAGCAGCATATCCGGAGAAACAAAATCGGTTAGAAAATGCGGCTCTGCTACTATCACCGGGGCAAGGGATAGGAGGATAAACGCAACGTTATTGGGATGGAAGCCGGGGATAAGCCCGGTTAGTGTGCCTAACAGTATGCCGAGCATCGAGAATGCAAAGAGCAACAGCAACAGAAGAAACGGGTCCATCATCTTTTAGTTCATCGCATCTCGTATTTACATGAGTGTTTAAGCATTATTTGTCTTTAAGATAACTTATAGGTTTACGCTAAGCTAAAAGAAAAACGGATTGAAAATCTGTAAGCGAAGAGAGTCTAAAGTGATGAGAGAGATAAAAAGAGGGCGGTAATGGTTTGTGGTCTATGAGAAAGTACCTTTAAGAAATTATAATTATCCCATCGAAAAAATAAAAATATTATCCCTCTAACGCATCCATTATTTGATCTAAAACTGATTTTAAGTCAGCAGGTTCTGAGGAGTAAACACCATTTTTGTCATGCTTGTGATGCGGGAATGATTTTATATCACGATGATGCGGTACATTGTCCCATCTTGCTATTAAATCTCCAGTCGCAGATTGCAAGTGATATTTGTACTTCAGACGTTTTACCGCCCCGCCTCATAGGTCTCAACGAATTCAATGAAACGGAGGGTTGTGCCATTTGTGAATTCCAGCATGCCTTTGAAATACCCAACCTGGAGGTCAACCTCGTCAAACTCCATGCTCCACTGAATGATAAGCAGTCCTGAATGATCGTCTGCAAAGCGGCACAGTATTCCCTAACGTTCATTTATTTTATTCATATATTGACTCCAGCCAGTATCCAAAGTCTCCTATCCCAGACATCCAAACCCTTCTTTGCCGCAAACCAATCAAAGTAGTCGTCCCTGTCATCTAACTCACCGGATTCCAGCTTATCCATGAACTCATCAGAACTCATCCCATATTCTTTTTCGAATCGTTCGCATGCACGCATATACTTTTTTTTCTTATATGAGGCTAAATGAGCATCCCTTATCAGTGCTGACTTGATGATGCTACTTACCTCCTGCACCGGATACTCCTTCTTAATATCAATTTTCATTGCCATTTTGGTTGACATCTCTATTAATATTAATTAAATTAATCTTTAGAGAATTTTGAAAAACCCCTATGATATATAACTTTTTATATGTTCATACATATAATCATATATTATGAAAACTTTAATAGGCTTCTGGCGGAAGGAGGCGTACAAGCGAGTGGAACAGCTTGGCGATCGGCTGGCGGAG
>JAUWPM010000039.1 GCA_030611585.1 Methanosarcinales archaeon
ATCGGCGTGATGAAAGCGATCGGGGCGAAGAGCAGCGATGTTCTCTCTCTTTTCCTCTTGGAATCCAGTATGGTGAGTTTAGTGGGCGGTGTGGTTGGCTGTGTACTGGGCGTTGTGGTGGCGATAGTCATCAGTCTCGGAGCTGGTACGGCATTGGGGATCGAATTTGGTGCGGTGGTGAAACCCGAAGTGTTACTTGGTGGCATGGCAGTTGCGATGGTTGTAGGCGTTCTATCAGGATTCTATCCAGCGCGGAAGGCGTCAAGAATGAGTCCGGTCGAAGCGGTGAGGTACGAGTAATGGGTGATGTGTTTTCACTGGTGTGTCGGAATATAAGTGAGCGAAAAGCTCGTGCGGCACTCACGATACTGGGCATTACGGTGGGCATAGGTGCGGTAATCGCCTTGATGTCCATCGGCTACGGCATGGAGGAGTCAATCACTGGAGAACTTGTTGAGATGGCTGATACGATAATAGTAATGCCAGGGAGTGCGGAATTAGGGAGCATTGGCGCGTTTGGCAGCTTTACCGACCGCGATCTGGACGCGGTGGATCGAATCGCAGGCGTAAAAGATGCTGTGGCAATGAGAGGCGAGATGGAAGAAGTGGAATACCGCGGTGAGACGTTCATGGTGCAGATCGTTGGTATTGAACCACGCGATATCACCGCGGTATTTGGCGAGACGGTGAAGCTGGAAGAAGACGGTGGCGCAGGGACAGAAGCATCAGGAAGAGCCTTACGAGATAATGACCACAAGACATGTGAAATCGGGTACAGCATCGCCAAGGATTACTTCGATGACGAGATTGGAGTTAACGACAGAATAACGATAAATGGCAGCAAGTTCAGGGTTGTAGGGGTATTGGCAAAGCAGGGTGGATTCCGGTCCGACGTGGACTCCGCGATATACGTAACGACACGGGATTCCATGAGTATTCTGAATAACGAGGATATTTCAACCATCTTTGTCCGGGTGAGGAACATAGAGGATGCGGAAGAGATAGCGGCAGAAATAGAGGAGCGAATAGATGACAATCACAAGCTGGATGATTTCGCGTCTGCAATGACGATGGGAAGCGCCGTAGAGCAGTTAGAGTCCGTTTTCGGGATATTACAGGCGGTTTTAATCGCCATCGCTTCTATTTCTCTTATCGTTGCTGCGATGGGGATACTGAATACGATCTTGATGTCTGTAATGGAGCGAACGCATGAGATCGGCGTGATGAAGGCGATCGGCGCGAAGAACAGGAATATCCTCTCTCTGTTCTTACTCGAAGCGGGCGTGGTGAGTGCAATAGGAGGCGTTTGTGGCTGTATCGTTGGCATTATTGCCGCACACGCGATAAGTTTCGGAATACGGACTGCATTTGACGTTGAAATTGCAGCGATTGTGAAACCAGAGATTTTAATCGGCGGCTTAGTAGTTGCCGTGCTCGTGGGTATTTTATCAGGATTGTATCCCGCGCGGAAAGCGTCGAAGATGAGCCCGGTCGAAGCGGTAAGGTATGAATGACAAATAAAAAGATATTTGTTACCTTGACATTGTCAGATTAACCGCGGAGTTCACGGAGAACGCAGAGGATGGAGGTTTAGAGGTTTAGCTAACGAGCGGAACCGCTAATAAACGAAACCTCTAATTCAGCGTTCTCTGCAGTAGGGTAAATTTGAAATGTGACAAAGTCAAGTTACCTTCGTATTTTTAAAGATTCGACGATCGCTGCCTTTAAAATGGAAAGAATCTTTAAATTCCTCTTTGTAGCAGGCCAATCCAGTTGTACCTTATCGAGTATTACCGAGTCGAGCATCGTATCGAATTCGGGTTTCAATTGCATCAATCTTTCTTGTTGGACTGGTTCGTCATTTATCTCCATTATCTCGTCTACGGTTGCCGTAAGCTCTATCGCGCGTTTTATACGCTCTTCCGTCCTCCTGAATGCCTGCTCGTCAATCAAGCAGCATTCCCTCTTCAGCTCGTTCAATTTCAACCCAGTTTGATATGCGCAATCTACAATTTCGTCCCTTGTCATCCAGTTGGTCTCGTAATTCAGTGCGTATTTCCAGCTCGGCGATAGCATCGCTTTTCGATAGTCCTCCAGAGTTCGGAAAAGGATTTTATACCCCAACCGCTCTGACTGCTCGTAGGCTATGCAGCCGGGGTCAATAAAAGGGGAATAAGGCAGAATAAACGGAACAACGCGCGTATCAAATTTCCTCATTAGATACCCGCACCAGTCCACGGTATCCATCGCAGATTCGCAGGTCTGCCGAGGGAGACCGATCATAAAGAACAGATCAAATTTATTGCAGCCCGCATCCAAACCCCACTCCAGATTCTTCTCGATCTCCGCATTTTTATACCGCTTCCCTTCCGCCGCCCTTATCCGCTCGTCATGGCTATCGGGAGATATTTCAAAGTTGAAGTTCTCAATGGATTCAGCCACGCGTTCAAAGAATTCCTTCGGCGCGGGCGTGAAGAACTCGAAAACGAGCTGGTTCTTGATTTTAGCTTTTTTCAAGCCCTCTAAGACGGTGTAAGCGTATTCTTTGCCGGACTGGAAGAGGTCGCCGATGATGAATATGGGCGCTCTCGTATATTTCGTATTCTTGATAATGTCCTCAGCGATTAAATGCGGGTCGCGAAACGCGGGCTTCTTACGATTGCAGTACATCGCCAGTGCTTTTTGGGAACCGCCGCAGAAGGTGCAATTATGGATGCAGCCGCGGCAGGTGATTACTGGCGTTATCGGGTAGTCCAGCCACTCGTGAGAGGCCCAGCCTTTCCAGGGGCTCAAACTTCTGACGTCACGGTATTTCAACACTGATTTGAATACGGCAACGTAATTATTGGAGAATTTGTTCAATTCGGTTGGAACGTGAGTGAATGGATTCACGTGCACCTCACCACCGCCATCTTTCCATACAAGGTTTGGGATGGTGCTGAATGCAGAAGGAGACTGCTGAACGATCGCTTTCATGAGCTGTAACAGGGGCTCTTCCGTAGAATCGCCCCTTATAATGAAATCCACCTCGGGATAGCGAATCAACTCTTCGTAGAAGTACGTTGCGGAAAATCCGCCGAAGATGACGGGTATGCGGGGATGGTATTTCTTGCAGATCTTCGCTACTTCAAGGCTGCCCTGCGCATGAGGCAGCCAATGGAGGTCAATGCCAAAAGCCTTTGGGTTCTGCTTTCGTATCAGTTTTTCCGCATCAAAATCGTCGCTACTGAGCATTCGCACTGCCAAATTGATTATCCGCACCCCTATCCCATTTCGCCCCAGATGTTCCACCATGGAGAAGAACCCGATCGGGTACATCTCGAATAAGGGCGTTGAAGGGACACCATCGGCAATCGGGCCGAACATGAGCGGATACTTCCGAAAATCGTACACGGTTGGTGCGTGAAGTAAGATCAAATGCGGCTTGAAGGAGACAATATTCATTTTTCCACGCGTATTTTATCCTATGACGATTTTCTCTATTTAAACCGTTTTGAATGAGTTTTTATCTGACCTCGAACAAGGTCGTGATTTAAAGAGAAATAGAAAAACTTATATATGTTATACCCAATAAAAAAGTAGCCAAAAGTTATCGTGGAAAGTAAGCATAGACATAGGTGATAAAAAATGGGAGAAGAGAAAGGGGATTTTGAGCCAAAGATCGTTGGATTTACCTGTAATTGGTGTACTTATGCGGGCGCAGACTTAGCGGGGACGTCACGGAAAAAATACCCACCAAACGTTCGACTGATCAGGATGATGTGTACGGCACGGTTTGATCCAATGTTCGCGCTCAAGGCGTTATTAAATGGTGCCGACGGTGTGTTCATTAGCGGCTGCCATCCTGGCGAGTGCCATTACATAAAGGGGAACTTCTATGCCAGACGCAGAATAGCAGCAATGAGAACTATCCTGAAGCAGCTTGGGTTGGATAACCGGGTCAAGTCATATTGGATCAGCGCGTCAGAGGGGGACAAATTCGCAACTACGATGAAGAACATAACAGAGGAGATTAAAGCAGTGGGACCCAATCCAGTGAGGGATGAGATACTATGAAAGGAACAGAGCTGAATTATGGGGATTTAGAAGGGTTTTTTAAGGGATTGCTGGAGAGCAAAGCCGTGGATTGCCTGATCATGCCGCGTAGAGTAGGGAATAGCGTATCTTACATGCTCGTTAGGGACAAGGATAAGATAACAGCACCAGAGTCAGCCATCTTCGCGCCTTCGTTCGGTGTAAACGCTGCGAACATCGTGAAGGGCTGGTTAATCGATGAGAAAGTAGGAATTGTAGCCAAACCATGCGAGACGCGAGCGGCAATAGAATTGATAAAGCTCACACAACTCAAAGAGGACAGTGTGCTTCTCATAACCGTGGATTGCGCAGGCACCTATGCGAATGAGGTTTACGCAGCGAATTATGCGGATATCGGGGATCAGGTGGACAGTGCGAAGATAAAGGAGCTGGCGGGCAAAGAGATTTCGATACGGGGCGCCTGTACAATCTGTGAGAATCGGCTTGCAGACGTAGGGGATATTGCCATCGCACAGGCGAACGGCGAGAAGGCGGTTGTTGCGGGACTAACGGACAAGGGCGTTGAGGCGTTGACCGCGGCTGGACTATCGCTGGAAGAGAAGGGCTTAGAAAGGGAAGCGGAAAAAGAGCAGATCGCAGCAGATGCGAAAGCGAATTTAGAGGCTTTGCCGAAGATAGACAGTGAGGCGGCGTTGGAAGAGTTCCTACGGGACTGTATCGTGTGCAAGAACTGCAGAGACGTGTGTCCGGTATGTTATTGTAAAGATTGCTTCTTTGACCAACCTTTAGGGAATCCGGCTGGCGGCGACTTGTTGAACTTAGCAGAGACAAGAGGTGCGGTAGCAGTACCGGCAAATCAACTGCTGTACCATCTCACGAGGGTTTACCACGTCTGCACGACCTGTGTTGCCTGCGGCGCGTGTGAAGATGCCTGTCCGAAGGACATACCATTGACGAGATACTATCCGGTAATTACAAAGAAGGTGCAGGAAATCTTCGAGTACGTGCCTGGAAAGGATGTAAAGGAGCCTCTACCGTTCACCACCTACGAGGATGATGAGTTAGAAGAGTGCTTAAAGTAAAATGCCAATAAAGACCTGGGAACTGGACTCGAACTTTAAAAATGAAATCCTGAATGAGGCGGGTGGAGAGCACCTTACGGCATGTTACCAGTGCAGTACCTGTACGTTAGGATGCCCGATTACTGAAATCGTTCCGAGTTACAATCCGAGGAAGATCATCCAGATGAGCCTGTTGGGAATGCGGAATGAAGTACTGTCAAACCCAGATTTGTGGATCTGTGCGATCTGTCAGACGTGCACGGCGCGATGCCCGCAAGACGTAGTGGTTGGCGACGTGTTAGCTGCAATACGGCGGATAGCGGAGAAGGAAGAAGAAGCAGGCAATCTAAAGATAGAGAGTCCCAGACCACTGTTTGAGAAGGCTTTCCTGCATACGGTAGAGAAGTACGGACGGCTCTATGACATAGGGCTGGCACTGGAATATTACCCCAAGAGGGAAGGAGGCACGGTCTCGGGTATAAAAGCGATGATGAACGATTACAAGGATTTCGGTATGCGGATGGCATTTAGAGGTAAAATGGGGCCGCTCGGTGGTCATGGTTTACTAAAAGGAGTGCTGCCATCGAAGATAAAGAAGACGGACGTGATGAAGAAGATCTTTGAGAAGGTGGAGGGAAAATGAGCGTAGATAAACTTGCATACTATCCGGGATGTCCATCAGAGGCGACTGCACTGGATCAGGACATATCAACGAAGGCAGTGTTCAAAGCTCTGGGAGTTGAGCTGGTAGAAGTTGAGGACTGGAACTGCTGTGGCGCTGCGGAAGCGGAGGATCCGAAGTTGGTGTACGCGTTAAACGCGCGGAATCTGGCTATCGCTGAGAAGGACGGGTTGGACATTGTAACTCCGTGCAGTATCTGCTATTACAATTTAGCGAGGACGAACAACGCGTTAAAGGCGGACGAGAAGTTGCGAGCAGAGATGGCTGAGATCGATCCGTCTCTGAGTTATAACGGGACGGTAACGCCGAAGCATATCTTAGACGTCCTCATGAACGACATAGGCGTGGACGAGTTGAAGAGTAAGATAGTGAAGAAGGTAGAGGTGAAAGTAGCACCGTATTACGGCTGTTACATCGGGCGACCGCTGGGGACTGCTTTTGACGATCCGGACGATCCCGTTTTGATGGACCAGTTGATCGAGCTGATCGGTGGCGAGAACGTCCCGTTCGACTACATGAAGACGAAATGCTGTGGCGGACCGCTGATGATGACGCGCGCGGACATCGCATTTGAGATGGCGAGGAAGGTGCTGGAGACGGCGAAGAACGCGGGTGCGGACTGTGTCGCGCTTGCCTGCCCGCTGTGCGGCATGATGCTGGATGCGAAACAGCCGGACGTAGAAAAAGCGTTGGGTATCAAGATCGGAATGCCGGTAGTTTATATCACGCAGTTGTTGGGTCTCGCACTGGGAATAGATCCGAAGAGTCTCGCTCTTGGAAAGAATACGGTAGATACGAAAGTAATTCTGGGAAAGGTGGTGTAAGTAAAATGGGAATAGCAGTTATTGGAGGTGGGATTGCCGGAATAACGGCAGCTCTTGACCTTGCAGATGCGGGTTACAAGGTATATCTGATAGAGAAGAACGCGGAACTCGGGGGTAAGGTCGCGGAGCTTGCGGAATGTGAAACGGGAATATCACCACAGGTAGTTAAGATTGAGAATCATCCGAACATAGAATTGATGCTGTCGAGCGAGGTAGAAGGGCTATCGGGCTCAGCCGGCGATTTCAAGCTGAAGGTATCCGGTAAGGAGATAGGAGTAGAGAGCGTGGTGCTGACACCGGGCTACGACGTTTACGATGAGATAGCGAAGGGATATGGTTATGGGAGTCCGGACGTTGTTACGTCACTGGACTTTGAAGGTATGCTCAGGACTGCAACTGCGGGCGATACGAGGGAGCTGGTGCGACCTTCGGATGGCAAGCCGGTGAAGAAGATCGGATTCATCAAGTGTGTCGGATCGCGATGCAAGGAGAACGAAATTTGCTCGACGGCATGCTGTTATTACACGGCGAAAGAGGCGTGGGAAGTAAAAGAGCGCTACCCCAACACGGACGTTTACATCTTCTACATGGATATACGGACATTCGGAAAAGATGAGGAACTGGTGGCGGATTTAAAGGGTAAATACGGTGTGAAGTACATTCGGTCACGAGTTCCGGAAGTGATACCTGAGGAGGACGGGACGCTTACGGTTAAGTACGAGGATTTAGAGAAAGGCACGGTTGAGCGGTTAGACCTTGATATGGTGGTTCTCGCAGTTGGACTTCTACCGTCAAAGACGATCAAGAAGCTTGCGGAAATAACGGGCGTAAAAACCGATGCCTACGGATACATTGAGACGAATCTGACGAGCCCAATGGAAACGAGTGTCCGCGGTATACTTGCAGGTGGAGCGGCAACCGCACCGATGAAGGTTCGAGAGAGCGTTACACAGGCGAATGGAGCAGCATTAAAAGCCGCTATGTTTTCAGAACGGACAGAGATGATTCCCGGTCAGGAAGAGCGGAAATACATTGACGTGGGTGAAGAGCCGAAGATAGGCGTCTTCATCTCCGGTCGAGAAGGCGAGATAGCGGGTTCGATGGATCTGTCCGCGGTTGCAGAGCACGTGAATCAACTGCGGGGCGTTGCCGTAGTGAACAGCGAGACGAACACACTGAAGGGGACCATGGAAGCGGTGGAGAGCGGAATAGTGGATCAAGGACTGAACAGGATTGTCATCGCGGGCTATACGCCGAGGGCATACGAAGATATGTTCAGGGATACGTGTGCGAAGGCGGGCTTGAATCCCTATCTGCTTGAGATGGTGAACTTGCGAGAGCAGTGTGCGTGGGTGCACGGAGCGGAAGAGGCGACTGGCGCCGCGATGAGCCAGATGACCATGGCGGTAGAACGCGCGCGGTATCTTGAACCGATCCCGATTGAGAGTTATCCGGTGACACCGAAGGCGCTTGTGGTCGGCGGTGGCGTAGCAGGAATGATCGCAGCACTTGACGTCGCAGATGCGGGCTATGACGTTTATTTGGCGGAGAAGGAACCGGAATTAGGCGGTAAATTGAGAGAAGTCACCGAGTTACAAAGCGGAGAGAAAGCTTCTGGCGTGCTAAAAGATCTCGTTGATAAAGTAAATAGCAATGAGAAGATAACGGTCTACACTAATGCAGCGGTAGAAGACGTTAGAGGAAGAGCAGGCGCGTTTAGAGCGAAGGTAATAACTGGAGAAGGCGTAGACGAAGAGATAGATTTCGGAGCTGCGGTGCTCGCAACCGGTGCGATAGAAGCGGTACCTGAAGGTTACTTTGGATACGGGCAGGATAAAAAAGTGGTAACGCAATCCGAGTTTGCGAAGATGCTGGAAGGCACCGTAGATGCCAACACGATTGTTATGGTTCAAGACGGGACACCGGGCGACGGAGTGCATCCAAAGTATAAAAGCATCGAAGTGGTAAGCAATGCGTTACGAGCGAAGAAGCTCAAGCCCGATTTGAATGTCTTCGTGCTCTACCAAGACGTCAAAACGTACGGTAAGTGGGAAGTGCTATACAAAGAAGCGAGAGAAAATGGCGTGACGTTCCTCAGATACGATGAGGAGAGACCACCGGAATTGAAGGACGGGATTGTATCAGTCTACGACGTTATATTCAACGATGAGATACAGATGAAGCCCGATTTGGTGGTGCTCAGCACACGAATGCTGCCTGCGGAAGAGAACGAGAAATTGAGCAAGATGTTCATGATTCCACTTAAAAACGGGTTCTTTTTAGAGGCACAGGAGCGACCAAAGCTGGTGTTTACACCCGTGGATACGGCGAACGAAGGCGTGTTCATCTGTGGTTCGGCGGTTTATCCGGCGATGATTGATGAGAGCATTGCAATGGGTAGTGCAGCAGCGGCGAGAGCATGCGTGTTATTAGCGAAGAATTTCCTCGAGACACCCGGGATAGTTTCCGTAGTTGATGAGGATTTATGTGCTGGATGCGGCGTGTGCGTGGAGTTGTGTCCGGTCGAGGCGATAGAGCTGGTGGATGTGCCGGTAGCTGCGGTTACTTACAGTGTGATGACCGTGACAGGCGGAACAAAGAAGGTTGCGAGAGTTGGCGAGGGGTGCATGGGTTGCGGCAGTTGCGCATCTTATTGCCCGTCAGACGCGATGTCGTTAAATAATTTCAAGGACAAGCAGTTGTTCGCTCAGTTGGATTTTGCGTAACCGCAAAACCACTGAGTTTTTCTTTATTTTTTTCTCGTTGTATATACAAAGTGTAACTTCCGTCTCTTTAAGACACAGATTTATTTTTGGGGGGTTTTCATCTGTGTTAATCTGCGTTAATCTGTGTCTCAACAATTTAGGTTTTCTCGTTATTTAGAAAAGTTTTTTAAGCGATGTTTTTCTTTATTAGTATTATTAGATATCCCAAAACAAAAGGAGGAAAAAATGTCGTCAGCATCAGAATTGACAAAAGAGGATATTTTCAGGATGTTCGCAGAAACGGACAGGCGGCAGGATAAGCGATCTGCCGAGACGGACAAAAAGATAAAGGAATTAGCCAGTCTTTTCACGGGTCAGTGGGGAAAGCTAATTGAGGCGCTGGTAAAACCATCAGCGTTAAAACTGTTTCAGGAACGCGGTGTGGATGTTACGGAGACGCATCAGCGCGTGGAGAGCAGCCGCGAGGGTAAGCAAATGGAAATAGACCTGCTGCTGACGAACGACCATGAGGCGGTGGTGGTAGAAGTCAAGACGACGTTGCGGGTAGAGGACGTGCGTGCGTTTCTGGAAGATTTGAGCGAATTCGCGTTCTTTTTCCCGCGATACAAAAGTACGAAAATATATGGTGCCGTTGCTGGGATACAGATAGAAGAAGAGGCGGATAAGTTCGCATACCGGCAGGGCTTGTTTGTCTTAGCCGGTAGTGGCGAGGGGCTGGTCAGGATTCTTAACCGTCCCGAATTCGAACCAAAGAACTTCGGGGTGGGGCAGGGCAGGAGAGCAAAAAAGTAAAACTCTCACTAATATCTATTTTTGAGATTTTTTTATTGTATATAAAGTATAACTGCCATAATTCTCTTTAAGACACTGATTTACGCGGATTTATTCTTTGGGGGTTTCCATCTGTGTTAATCTGCGTTAATCTGCGTCAACAATTTAGGTTTTCTCGTATTCCATCACTTTGCTTTTATCGCTTGTATAGGCACGATATACGGTTTCCCGCGGTTATAGTTCACCTCCGCCTCAACACCGTAAACCTGTCTTATATTCTCACACGTGAGGACCGAAGCGGGTTTCCCATCAGAGAAGATTGTACCGCCATTCATCAAAACTATTCTATCCGCGTATCGAGCAGCTAAATTAAGGTCGTGAATCGCCATTATCGCGGAGAGCCCCTTCCTTCTCACGATGCTCTTTATGGTGTGCATCACTTCAAGCTGGTGTCGAATGTCCAGATTAGACGTGGGCTCGTCAAGCAGAAGCAGATCAGGCTCTTGTGTGAGTGCTCGTGCGATAAAAACTTTCTGCATCTGACCACCGCTCAGTTCGTTGACGTCTCGCATGGCGAGGTCTTCGATATGTAGCATTTGCAGTGTTTCTAAGACCGTTTCAGTGTCTCTTTCGCTGGTTCGCCAACTGATATAAGGGCGTCTGCCCATGAGCACCGTATCGAATACGGTAGCGGAGAAGACGTGTGAGAGGCTTTGTGGAATATACCCTATCTTTTTGGCAAGTTCTATCCGACTCATCTTCGTTATATCGCGATCGTCAAGCAGAATACACCCCGTTTGTGGGGTGATAATTCTGTCTATACATTTCAGGAGCGTGGACTTTCCCGCACCGTTGGGACCTAAAACGCCCAAAACCTCCGCTGTCGAAACTTCTATGCTTACGGCTTCGAGTACCGGTTCCCGTGCATAGCTGAATGTTACGTCCTTTACTTTTAGTTTCACCATTTCGCTTGCCGTCCGTATCTTACCAGTACCTCTTCTTCCTTGTTAATATTAAGTAAAGGAACAGCGGAACGCCCATGAATGCGGTTACCAATCCTACGGGCAGGATGGTGGGTGATATGGGCGGTCTCGCGAGCGTATCGGCGGCAAGCAAAAGTACGGCACCGAAAAGCCCCGACGCGGGAATCAAATACCGGTTATCGCCACCGATGACCATGCGGCATATATGTGGTGCGACCAATCCTATAAATCCTATGGTTCCCGTGAAGCAAATGATGCACGCGGTTACGAGCGATGCAAGCATGAAGCAAACGACTCGTGTCTGCTCCACGTTCACTCCGAGGCTCTTTGCACTCTCATCGCCCGCGCTTAGGGTATTCAAGTCCCATGATTTCAGCATGATTAACGGAATGCAGACGGCAAGAATGGCGGACACGAGGGTTAGATTCTCCCACGAGCTTCGTTTGCTTAAGCTTCCGAACATCCAGAATACCACCTCAGCCACCGCCGTCTCCTCGCCGAAATACTGTAATATCCCGGTCATCGCAGAGAACAAATACATCAGTGCGATTCCGGCTAAGATCATCGTCTCCGGCTCCGCACCTTTATAACGCGAGAGCCCGTAGATGACGAAAGAAGAGAGCAAAGCGAAGACGAACGCATTCGCTACGATAAGATACTGCCCGGTGACAAAGCCCGCACCTAAAACGATGGCAAGTGCAGCGCCAAATCCCGCCGCAGATGCTATTCCTAAAGTGTAAGGGCTTGCCAATGGGTTCCTTACAACCGCCTGCATTGTTGTTCCCGCAATTGCAAGCCCTATGCCCGCTAAAATGCCCATTACGATGCGTGGCAGTCTTAAATTCCAAACGACAAGTTCCTTGGTCGTTTCCGGCGTTTTGAAGAGCCCGTGCCAGATTATCGAATACACCTCTGTGACCGTGATAGGATAAGGGCCGAGCGTTGCCGCTACGCCTGCTATAACGGCAATCAAAACGATAGAGAAGAGAATGAAGAGCACTTTACGTCCGGTGAACTTTTTATACTCCGCTCTTATTTCTTCGCTCTTTGTTCGTGTTCCGGGTATTTCCCCGGTGCTTGGCGGCATATTATTTATATTCCTCTTTGTTATCCTCTTTGTTAACATTTTATAATAAATTATTATTCCCTAAATTCACATAGGTGGAGCGTATAGTTCATTTTCAATCCCTCTTCCGCTTATTTATTCAACCACGGCTCTCGTAATATCGCAGGACAGCTTTTGTTCATGCTGCACTTGCCGCAGTTCCTGTCTTCTCTTACGCAGCCCGCCAATGCAGCATATTTCAGTGCCAGTTCGGCGCCGGATCCACCGAATTGTGGCTCTCTTGGCGACTCACCACCCCAGGTGACGGTTTCCAAATATCTTTTACATTTTCGCCCTATCTCGTCCAGTTCATTCCTTGACGGTCCTGGATGGTAATAAAGCATAAAACTCGGCCGAAATCCGATTAAGTGATATGGTATTGAAGGATCAAACGAGGCGATAAATTGTGCTATATCCTCTATCTCCTTATCGTTTATCCGTGGTACTACTACGGTCTTAAACGCTCTTATTTTGGCTTTGTGTTTGATAAGATATTCCGCATTTCTTAAGACTGGCTCTACCGGCGCACCACTTAACGCCCGGTGCGTAGCATCGGTGAACGCATTTATCTCAAGTGCAATGTACGAGCACATATCCACGATCCGTTCCATACTCGCTTCAGTCGCAAATCCGTTCGTGGTGAATCCTACTTTGAGTTCGGGCATCAATTTCTTCGCCGCTTTTACCACCTCTTCGATGTACGGGAGATGTATCGTCGGCTCTCCACCGGTGAAGCCCAGCTTCTCGAGTCCCGCGGTTCTTAGTTTATCTACCGCTTCTTTTGCCAACTCTTTCGGATCAACGTACCCGCGATAGAACCAGTTGGTATCGGGATATTGAGATAAGCGATATGCGTTACAGTAGAGGCACCGAAAATTGCAGCCGAGGAGGGTTATCGAGTAACTTTCGAGGGTTTGAGCTAAGCAGGTATACGCGATCTCGGGCATTCTCACATTGCACACGCCCACTTCTTCTCTTCTATTAACCCCGCAGTTCCATTCGCATAATCGGCACTCTTCGAATTCGTTCATTCTACTCATTTTCTATACCTTCATCTAAATACAAGTGAATACTTTTTAATGGATGTGTGCGATAATCTAAAGAGGACGTTACATTACTAAGATATTCTTTTGCGATTGATGCAGCTTCTTTAATCTCTCCTTCCGTTGGCTTTCTTGACAAATTGCCAACCGGGACATATCTTATGATCCTATATTTTATATCACCAATGCCCGATAGGAACTTCGCTATTCCCTCTATCTCATCGTTATCAATAATGCCGGGAATAAAGACCGTTATCACTTCAAAATCTAAATTACTTCTGTTTAATAGCTCTATTGCATTTAAACCCCGCTCATTTGATTCTCCGGTGTACCATTCGTGTAATTTTTTGGAATACGCCTTCAGGTCTATATGAACCTCATTCAAGCCAGCATTCTCCAACCCTCTTATGAAGGCGCCATCCATGAGAAATCCATTGGTAGAGAGAATAGTTTTTATATCGCACAATTTAATAAAGTCTAAAACATCTTTTTTGTATATCGTCGGTTCTCCACCGGCTAACATAATCTCTTTAATATCAAATTGCTTGATTCTTGTTGACAATCTCTCCGGGGTTACTTCTGTGCATGTATTCATTTTATCAAGTGCAAAGCACCCTTTACATCTGAAGTTACAGCCATAAAATTGAATAGTGCACCTTTTTTCTGACAAAGATAGATAAGAGATTTTCATATTTTATCTCATCAT
>JAUWPM010000099.1 GCA_030611585.1 Methanosarcinales archaeon
TTTATCATCTGTGTTAATTAAACCCTTTCAGGGTTTTCGGGACGTGGGCAGAGCCCACGAGCGTTAATCTGTGTCAAGAATTTTGGTTTTCTCGGCTAACCACAAGATTACACAACACTTTTTCTTTTTCACAAAAAGAAAACCTGTGCTAAAAGAAAAACAAACATGTTCTTTTGGTAAAGCTTTTCTTTCTAAGAAAAGGTTTGTGCTAATCTCGTGAAATCTTGTGGTTTACAATTTTCATCTCCGAAATAGCGGGGGATGGATTCGAACCACCGATCTCCGGGTTATGAGCCCGACGGGATCTCCTAACTACCCTACCCCGCTCTCATGGGAGCGCACATACATACACCAGAGAAGAGCTACTATAATAATAAGCTTTTAATATCTATGATGGAGGTCGCTATTTTTGTACGCCACGGCATAAGAATATTGCCTGACCTACGCAAGGTTCTTATATACAAAGTTCAAACAAGGATACATGATAAAAATAGAAGAGGAGTTAGTGAAGGATGCGCACGTGCTCTTACATCCTATACGGTTTAGGATTATAGAGCTGCTTATGGAGAACCCGTTGCACATAAATGGGATAAGCAAAGCGATGGGCGAAGAAAGGCGACTTATATCGTACCATCTGCTAACGCTGGAAGAGCATGGATTTGTGGGCAGTAAGTACGAGATTTCGGAAGCACCGAAGTCGAAGGGCAAAGCGATAAGGAAATACTGGGTGACCGACAAAGTGGATAAAGTGATTTCAGAGCTGAAAAAGATTTAAGTACGTCGGGATTTATCACCGCCGAGAGCGCAGAGACCGCAGAGTTTTTAGACGGTTTCACTCATTGGTACGTGTTCACGAGATTTTTTTCTTTTAGCACAGGTTTTCTTTTTGTGAAAAGAAAAAGTGTTGTGATGCTTCTGCATGCTCCGCGTACTCTGCGGTAAGGGGGGAATTATCTTCCCCCTACACCACCCCTCCTCACCCTTACGTAGAGGGGTATCTTTGGCATGAACCTTTCAAGATGGAGTGATAACTAACGTTCAGGAAGGTAATAAATGTGCAGGATAATCGGCGTTTTTAACAACGAAAAATCAGTGGAACTTGTGCTAAAAGGTTTAGAAGCGCTAAAAAATCGAGAAGATATAGAAGATTTCCGGATTTGCACGGAGGATAGTGATTGTTGTACAAAAGACGTGCACGAATTGAAACAGAAGGTGAATCAGGGCAGTAGAAATTGCATTGCGTGTTCTTCTTGCGGTAAAACCACCATTTCAGGAAGACGGTTAGGAAACGCGTTTGTAGCAGATGCCGAACTGTACAACGTGGATGAGGTAAAAGAAGATTGCTCCTTTTTAAACGAGATAGACGGGGCGTATGCATTTGCGTATTGGATACGCGATGAGTTGTACATCGCTCGAGATATACTCGGATTGAGACCCGTTTGCTTCGCGCATACCACCGATGGATTTGCGTTTGCTTCTGAGAAAAAGGCATTAGAAGCGATGGGGTATCCACATGCGATCGAGCTTGATCCGAGAGTCCTCTTAAAATATAATATCAAAAAAGACCGCTTGAAGTTCGTGAACCGGGATTTCTTTCCCGTTGTGCCAGAGCTAACGGAGGATAAGGATAAGATAAGCGAAGAATTGCTAAACCTGCTGCGAGCAAGTATTTCGAGGATGATCCCACGGGGGGAGCGGTTTGGTGTGCTCTTCTCCGGCGGCCTGGATTCCACGCTTATCGCTTACCTCTGCAAGGAGCTGGACGCTGATTTCGTTTGCTATACCGTGGCGGTTGCCGATCCGGTGATGAAGGAAGCGGAAGATTTGGGCTATGCAAAGCGCATAGCTGCGGATTTGGGGTTGGCATTGAGAATAATAAAGCTGAGTGTTGAGGATGTCGAGCGTTATCTCAAAGAGGTTGTTCCTCTGATTGACGATACGAACGGCGTCAAGATAAGCGTGGCTGTGCCGATATACGCGGCGTGCGAGATGGCGAAGGAGGAGGGTATAAAAACGGTTTTATACGGGCTCGGCACAGAAGAGCTCTTCGCCGGATACGAACGGCATAGACGAGTAAAAAGAGAGGATTTGAACAGAGCATGCCTATCCGGTCTTTTGGGGATGTACGAACGGGACCTTTACAAGGACGATATAGTGGCGACGTGGCATGGGGTTTCGTTGCGGGCACCGTTTTTGGCTACGGACTTCGTGGCTTATGCACTGAGAATACCCGCAGCGTATAAATTGACTGACGATGAGAATAAGGTGATTTTAAGGGAGATAGCACGCGAGCTGGGGCTGAAGAAGGAAGTTGCGAGCAGAAAGAAACGGGCGGTGCAGTACGGCTCAAACGTGGTTAAGGCAATAGAGAAATTGGCTAAGAGAAATGGGTACCGGTACACGAGGGATTACCTGCGGACTTTTTACCCGGCACGGGATATTAAATTGGGCTGCCTGTTCAGTTCGGGTAAGGACAGCGCTTATGCGCTCTGGCTCATGCAGAAGGCGGGCTATCCGGTGGAATGTTTAATCAGCATAAAAAGCCGAAATCAGGATTCGTTTATGTCCCGTACACCGGCAATAGAGTTGGTAGCGCTGCAAGCCGAAGCGATTGAGTTGCCCTTGGTGACTGTTACTGTTACGCAAGAGACCGAGGGCGAGAAGGAGAAGGATAAGGAGCGGGATGACCTGCGAGCTGCTTTTAGAGAAGCAAAAGCAACGTACGGGATAGAAGGGGTTATAACAGACGTCTCGAGGAGCAGGTATAAAAAAGAGGGGATAGAACGAATTGCACGTGAAGAGAACCTCAAGGTGTTCGCTCCGTTATGGCATATAAATCAGGAAACTGAGCTTCGGCTCGTGGTATCCAATTTCGAGGTGATTTTCACCGGTATCCGTGCGTACGGTCTGGACAGGGGCTGGGTTGGTAGAAGGATAACAATGGCGGACGTTGATCGGTTGGTGGAATTGGACGGGAAAATGTTAAAGCGGGTTGATCAAACGTCTAAAATGTTTGGAGGGCTAAATATAGCCGGGGAAGGCGGAGGATTTGAATCGTTGGTATTAGACGGTCCAGTGTTCAAGAAACGGCTGGTCGTCATGGAAAGCGAGATAGTGGAGGTGGATGCGAATACTTCGAGGTTAGTGGTGAAGGAGGCGGAATTGGTGGAGAAGTAGGGTTAGCGGGGATATATAAGCATAACGATTTACAAACATGAATGAATTGATAAACTTGTGAACTATTCTAATCTTGGATAAGCAAAATCCGCATTGGAAGATTGAAAAAATGGGGAAAGGACTTGAAAAGGGGCTGGATTTGGGATTGGATGCGAAGACAATTACGAATAGAATAAAAAAATATGTGAAAAAGGCGAGCAACGAAGAAGACCTGAAGATAAAAGTTGAGAGTTGGATACAAGAGGTAATTGCGAAGTTTTTTGAACCCGGAAAAGAGCCGGAAGTGGCTTACGAGCACAGGACGAAGATTTCAGGTAGAAGAGAGGATGCACTTTACGGAACGGTTATCATAGAATACAAAGCGCCGAAGAAATTGGATTTAAGTAGCGAGTTTGTCAAAGCAAAAGAGCAAATAGTGTAGTACATCAAAGAAGAAGCCGGTGGAGACGCGGATAATTTTGGCAAGTTTTTCGGTGTGATTTTAGATGGCTATAAAATCTCGTTCGTCAAGTTCAGAAAGAATCAATGGGTGGCGAATGAACCGACAGAACTGAGCGAGGACTCGGTTTACAGGTTATTGGAAGCGATCATCTCGCTGCGAAGAAAAGCGATAGATGCTGATTTCTTATTGACTGATTTCGGTCCTGAAAGCGAAACGAGTGAGAAGGTTATTTCCGTTTTATATGAGGCGTTGGAAAAGTCGGAGTCGTCAAGGACAGAGATGCTTTTCCGGGATTGGAAGCGAGTATTTTCGCAGGTTTGTGCATATTCGCCGAGCAAGTTGGAAGGGCTGGTAGAGCATTACGGTGTGGCGAAAGGAAAGAAGAAAGTGGACGTGGAGAAGTTGATGTTCGCAGTTCATACGTATTATACGCTCGTAATGAAATTATTGACTGCGGAGGTGATTTCGTATTTCAATCCTGTTTTCGGATCGCCATTACAGAGAATAGAGAATGCGTATTACAGAAGTAGGGGAGATTTGAGAGAGGAATTGCTCGATTTGGAGGAAGGCGGGATAATAGCAAAGATAGGGATACGGAACTTTTTAGAAGCAGATTATTTCGCATGGTACTTAGACGACTGGAACGAAGAGGTTGTAAAAGGCACAATAGAAATAGTAAGGAAGTTAAGCGATTACGATCCTGCAACGGTTGAATTGGACCCTGACAGAGTAAAGGATTTGTTCAAGCAGTTGTACCAGAATTTAGTGCCGAAGAAGGTGAGGCACGACCTTGGCGAGTATTTCACGCCTGATTGGCTTGCGGAACTTGTGCTGAAGGAAGTGGAATACGATGGCGACCTGGATAAAAGAGTTCTTGACCCCGCTTGCGGTTCCGGGACGTTCCTGGTGCAGGCGATAAAGGAGGCAAAGGATTATGCGGAGGAGCATTTCGTAACCGATAAGAGCGAGTTGTTGCGTAAAATAGTGGGGGACGTCGTTGGTATTGATTTGAACCCGTTAGCGGTTCTGGCATCGAGAGCGAATTACGTAATCGCTTTAGGTGATTTAATCAGGTATATTCCAAAGGGAGGCGTAGAGATTCCCGTTTATCTTGCGGATTCTATTTTAGTGAGCAGGAGGATGAAGTTCACGGGTGAATTGACGGTTTATCTAACGACCAGCGAAGGTGAATTTTCTGTGCCTCATGAAGTGATAGATAAAAACTTGTTGCCTAACGTCCTGGGTGTGGTAGAAACTTGTGTGAAGGGGGATTATAGCGAA
>JAUWPM010000103.1 GCA_030611585.1 Methanosarcinales archaeon
AAGGCGGAAACTGATTTGAAGTATATAGAAACCGCAGCAACAAAGATGGATCGCCTTTTGAACGACACACTGCAACTCTCTCGTATCGGTCGTGTAGCGAATGCGCCGGAAGACGTGCCGTTTGGCGAAATTGTTAAAGACGCACTGGAGCAAACCGCCGAAGAAATAAAATCGAGCGGGGTTGAAGTATCCGTAGCTGAGAACTTCCCTACCGTTCACGTGGATCGGATGAAGATAGCCGAGGTGCTGGTGAATCTCATTGCGAATAGCATAAATTACAGGGGCGAGCAGTCACATCCAAAAATAGAGATTGGTTATCGTGTAGATGGTGAAAGCAACGAGACAGTGTTCTTCGTGAAGGATAACGGAATAGGCATTGACCCGAATCAGCACGAGAAAGTCTTCGACCTGTTTTATCAAGTAGAGAGAAATAATAATATAAAGGGCACGGGTGCCGGACTTGCGATCGTGAAACGAATAATCGAGGTGCATAACGGTAGGGTATGGATAGAATCAGAGAAGGGCAAAGGGTGCACGGTTTGTTTTACGCTGCCAGTTCTCTGAGGATCAAATCAGAGCCTTGCTCATCTTCCACACGGTTTCAAAATCATTGCTCAGACTTTTTATGCACGCTTCTTCTTTTATATACACGATGCTAATATATGACTGACCTTCTCCATTCATTGGCAATATTTTCTTGCCATCCATTGCGAGGACTCTATCAATCATAAAACTTTTGCATGTCCCGCTTATTGCACCCGTGTATCTGATCTCAATGCCCTCTTCATATTTGTTCCTCAACTCTTTCATTTCTTCTATCTCTTCTATCTCCTCCGAGCCGCCAAAAACCATCCTTATCTTCAAACCACTCTCAATCTTATCCTCATAATAATGCCTGTACGGTGGTTTAAGAACCCTGAGCCCGCTTAAAATCATTGATAAGGTTTTCACTTTTACATCCGACCTTGCTATAATGCTTGCGATATAAGAAACAATCCGGGCGTCAGTATAATACAGCGTCATGCACCCTTTATCTATTTTCAGCCCGTATTTTCCATAGTTATCTTCATAAACAGCATAAAAGTCCTCAACCTGTTTCTTCCGTACAGAAAAATCGTCAGGCTCGTATATCTCTCTTAGATACTCTTCATTTTCCTCAAATATTATCCTGGGATGCACTGGTATGTAACCGTAACCCTTCTGCTCAAACTCATCTTCTGCGTTGTGAGAGAATAATACCCTTGCCAAAAAACCCTTCTTCAGCAGATAATCACGCCCCTTCAGCAACGCTCTTTGACTTATCGTTCTTATTATTTTTCGTGCTTCCCTTAGCATTTCTGTAAAGTTCAAAGAGGAAGCACTTGATTACCTATTCCGCCGTGGCAAATATGCGGATAAGGGTAAAAGTCCTCGACCTGATTTGATTCTTCTTGACCTGCAACTGCCAAAACTCGATGGTCAAGAAGTGCTAAAGGAGATAAAGAAATCAGAAAAATTAAAAATTATACCAGTAGTGGTGCTCACCACTTCGGAAACCGAAGCAGACATAAAAGAAGCATATCGGAATTACACCAACAGCTACCTCCTAAAACCAATAGATTTCGATGAGTTCAAGAAAATGATAGAGCATGTTGGTTTTTATTGGTTTATATGGAACCGGCATCCATGGAGGGATGACTGTGAATGAAATATTTAAAATGAACGAGAAACCGATTGTAATCCTGCTCGTTGAAGATGAGGAAGCACATGCAATGCTTACAATGCGCGCCCTTGAAGAAACAAAGATTATGAATGAGATTCATTGGGTCGCTGACGGTGAGGAAGCGATGAACTATCTCTTCCGCCGTGGAAGATATGCAGATAGGGAAAAAAGCCCTCGACCTGATTTAGTTCTTCTTGACCTGCGACTTCCAAAACTCGACGGTCACGGAGTGCTAAAGGAAATAAAGCAATCTGAGGATTTAAAGCATATACCGGTTGTGGTGCTTACCACTTCGGAAACCGAAAGTGATATGCTCAAGGCATACGACAATTATGTCGGTGGCTATCTTGTAAAACCGTTAGACTTCGGTGCTTTCTCCAAAATGATACAAGAATTTGGGCTTTACTGGCTTGTATTGAACCGGCGTTCCGGGAGAGGAGAAAGCGAGGGAAGTACCTGATGGTATTTGACATTGGGATTTATTCTCCATTCGTCAGGAACGACCTCCTTAGCAATACGCATCCGCTCATATGAGAGTCGAGGTGAGAGGTGATGAATGTTTATAAACGGTGAGGAAGTTAAATATATAAGGATTAAATGGAGACATATTCTTGGGAAAAATGATAGAAGATTATTATGGGATCCCACAGGAGATAAGAAATTTCTTCGAGGAGGATTATGGGAAAACGCTTCTGATAAAGGGGACGCCGGGGGCTGGAAAAACCGTCTTTGCTCTTACGTTGTTGAGCACGCTAAAAGGAAATGGTGCGTATCTCTCTACGCGCGTTGACCCGGATACACTGTATCTGCAACACCCATGGATAAAGGAAAAAATCATTGCGGATAACATTGTAGATGCCACACAATCTGACCGTGAACGCGCAATGAGGACGACAGGGGTTACAATAAAACCACTCAAATATACGAATGTCCCGGATTTCCTTAAAGCCGTTTATACACGGACGGAAAAGATGACAAATCCTATTATTATAATTGATTCCTGGGATGCTGTCGCTTCTTACACCGGGTATTACGAGCAGAGGGAGCGAGAGAAATTAGAACATAACTTGTGTGATTTCTCCAGAAAGACAAAAACAAAAATTATTTTGGTCGTTGAGTATACCGGGCAAACCGCTCTCGACTATCTTGTTGACGGTGTTATCACAGTAGAAAGCGATGTGTATGAAGAGCGCCGCTTAAGAAGGATGATTATGCAAAAACTGAGAGGATGCCCGATAACAAATCCTGTTCGCCTGTTCTCTCTTAACAATGGTATTTTCAAAGCGTTCACGGAGTTTAGCGGTACGGAAATGGAAATAGAGAACCCTCTTGTACCTGACCCTTTTCCTGACCCCGGCGATATAAGAATTGCAGCGGGTATAAAAATTTCAACGGGAATAAAAGACATTGATCGGGTAATAAATGGCTACGGTAGTTTCAATCTTTTTGAGGGGGACTACATAACGTATGATATTTTAGCACGTGCTGTTTCTATAAATTCTCTTAATCTTGGTAGACACCTTATTCTTACTTCAACGAAGCAGAATGAATTTATAAACAGAATTGCCCCTTATGTGAAGGCGGAGTATAAAGAGAATATAGAAGTAGTAGAGGATATACAGAACCTCAAAGCGAGGATAAAGGGTGAAAAAGATATCGTCCTTCTCAACTTAGAAGAAATAGAAGATGTTGATAAAGCGGTGGGGGAAGTACTGTCCTCTATTAAGGAACAAGGATGCGTGGTTATGTGTTTTGGAGGAAGAGAGGGGGGTAAAGGGGAAGATTTGAGTTCTGTTACTTCAATTCACATCAAAACCAAATTTATTTCTGGCATACCCTGCCTCTACGGAGAGATGCCAAGAACTGAACTTTATGCCATAGAGATGGAACCGCTGGCTCAAAACTGCTTTCCGGTTATAACGCTTACGCCGATCGTATGATTCAAACAGCATCCTTTTTATACTATAAATAGAGATTTGTTATTTATACGCTTTATCCTTAAGTAGGAGATATAACTAACTATGAAAAGGGAGAAGATACTGATAGCAGAGAAGTCTACCTTTATGCGGGTTATGCTTACGACAGCATTGGGAAAGCTCGGGTTTGACGTTTTGGGGAGTGCTAAAGATGGTGAAGATGCCGTCGCTAAATATAAGGAACTGAAGCCAGATATTGCGCTTGTTGATATCGCGTTAGATGGAATAGATGGCATCGAGGTAACACGAAGGATAGTAAATGAGGATCCAGCGGCTGTGGTTATTATACTCATCGTGGACTCTTTGGATATCCCCGATATAATAGTCGAAGCGGTAAGAGCGGGAGCTAAGGGGTATATGAAGAAGCCAATATCAGAGGAAGAAATAGAAAAGCGCATAGGCGGCGCATTAGGAAGGAGGTGAACGAAAGATGGGCGAGGAAGAAGAGAAGAAGGAAGAGTTGAAAATATTACTTGTAGAGGATGAGGAGGCGCATGTGCGTATCATACAGCATGCTTTAGAGAGTAGCGAGCGGGAAAAGCGAATTTTTGTATGCCAAGATGGAGCAGAGGCACTTGATTTCCTTTATAACAGGGGTGATTATGCATCGAAGGCGGAATATCCGAAGCCAGACGTAATTTTACTTGACCTCCGTCTGCCTAAGGTTGATGGATTGGAGGTGCTGAATCAAATAAAGAGTGAAGAACGACTAAACGAGATTCCTGTGATCGTTCTTACCGCTTCAAAGAGGGATGACGACATAACTGGGGCATACCATGATGGTGTTAAAAGTTACCTTCTGAAGTCCACGTTTATTGTTGAAAAGAGCGGGAAGATGGACGGGCTTTTAGATATGCTCCTTTCGTTAGGGTGACTGACTGACCGGCTAACTAACTGAATTACCTACCGTCTCTTTCTATTCCGGCTTCGCAGTAACACGGTTACCGTAAGAAGCAGTCCGACAATAGT